>CAZXDQ010000030.1:0-11813 GCA_964639405.1 uncultured Syntrophomonadaceae bacterium
ACTGAGTAACTAAACCCCAATTAGTCTTCATCAGTTTGTCCTTCCCAAAGCCCACCAGAAGGTTTTTTTTCTATAATGTCCTGGGGAACTCCCAACAGAGGAGCCATCTCTCTTACTTCCTTTTTCAATACATCCGCCAAAGGCAGCAGGTCTACCCCTCCATCTCCGTACTTGGTAAAATAACCTACTTCCATTTCACTCCGGTTAGAGGTGCCAATTACCCGAAAACCTCTTGCCGCTGCTATATAATACAACACGGTCATTCTCAATCGGGGTTTGATATTGGCCACCGCCAGCTTCTGGTTGCGTTCTACCTCAATCCTTTCCAGCGCCAACATAAGAGAAGAAAAAGTATTATCCAGAGGCACTTCTTGCCAATGAATGTCCAGGGCTTCAGCCACTCTTAACGCATCCTGTCGATCCTGTCTTTCGCTGTTGCAAGGCATAAATATCCCCCAACACTGATTTTTGGGGAAAGCTCGGCGACATAAAGCAGCAGCTACCGCTGAATCAAGGCCTCCGCTCAATCCAAACAATACTCCTCTCCCCCCGCTTTCTTGCACCTTTTCCTCAATCCATCGGGGGATACTTTCCATCAATGCTTTTACATCCATTATCCCATTCCTCCTTAGCCCTTAAGGCTAATTCAATATTTCGACCAAATAAAGCTTTTCTTGATGTCAAGGAATAGCCTGTTATCAATAAGTTCCAGGAAGCTCACTTAAATATTCTTGCAGGGATTGGACTGTGAACTCCCTTCCTGCCCTCAGTTTCTTTAAAGCTTCCAATAGGGCCCTGGCCGTATCTAGAGAAGTCATGCAGTAGACATCGTGCTCTACCGCTGCTCTTCGAATGCGAAAGCCATCTCTTTGAGGTGCCTTTCCCCGGGTCAAAGTGTTGATAACCAGATCTATCTTTCCTTGCCGCAGGTAATCTATTATATGAGGAGATCCTTCTCGCAATTTTTGGGCTCGGTTAACCTGACATCCCCTTTTTTCAAGAGCTTTAGCGGTCCCTTCCGTGGCCCAAATGCTGTATCCCAGTTTAGCAAATTCCTCTATAATGGACATAGCCTCCTCTTTATCCCGATCGGCTATGGTAGCCAAGATGTTGCCACCTTCCTGCAAACTAAAATGACAAGCCAACAAGGCTTTATAAAAGGCTCGGGGGAAATCTCGATCCAAACCCATAACCTCTCCAGTTGACTTCATTTCTGGCCCCAAAATAGTGTCCAGGTCCCCTATTTTACCGAAAGAAAAAACAGGAGCTTTTACCGCCACATACGGGGGATGGTTACCAAGCCCTCCTTGGTAACCCATATCTCTTATATAATACCCCAAAGAAGCTTTGGTAGCCAGGTTTATCAGAGGCACACCCGTTACCTTGCTCATAAATGGAACAGTTCGGCTGGAACGGGGATTTACCTCCAAAACGTATAACTCTCCCTGAAAAACCACATATTGAACATTTATAATTCCTTTCACCTTTAATTCCAGAGCCAATTTTCTGGTGGCTTCCTCTACAGCCCGTTCCATTTCCGGAGACACGTTCTGGGGAGGAAACACGGCAACACTATCTCCGGAGTGTATTCCCGCCCTCTCAATATGTTCCATGATTCCTGGAACCAATACTTCTTTGCCGTCAGAAACAGCATCTACTTCCAGTTCCACCCCCCTTAAATATCGATCTAACAACACGGGATGGTGGGGAGAGACTTTAACAGCTGTTTCCATATAGTCCCTCAAGTCTTCTTCCTGGTAAACGATCTCCATAGCCCGACCCCCCAAAACATAAGAGGGCCTTACCACCGCAGGATAACCAATGCGGGAAGCCACTTCCAAAGCCTGCTCATAGGAATATCCGGTGCCTCCGGGAGCTCTCTGCAACCCCAACTTCTCCAACATTTCATCAAATTTTTCTCGATTTTCTGAGCGGTCAATATCCTCTACAGAGGTGCCCCAGAGGTTCATCTGGGGATGGCGCACCTGTTCTGCCAAGTTAACCGCAGTCTGCCCTCCAAATTGTGCAATCACTCCCGCAGGTGCTTCTTCAGTCAGTATCTGCTCTACATCCTCCTTAAAGAGGGGTTCGAAATACAGACGGCCGGAAGTATCGTAATCCGTGCTCACCGTCTCCGGATTATTATTTACAATAATAGAAGTAAAACCTTCTTCGTGAAGAGCCCAGGCAGAATGAACGCTGCAGTAATCAAACTCTATTCCTTGGCCTATCCGGATAGGCCCTGCCCCAAGAACTACTACTTTGTTATCTCCTCCTTCCCGGGCTTCGTTTTCTTCCTCGTAAACAGAGTAAAAATAGGGAGTAACAGCTTCGTGTTCCCCCGCACAAGAATCTACCATCTTGTAAGCTGGAACCACACCCTGCTCCTGTTTATATTTCAGGATATCTTGTTCCTTCCATTGGGTTAAACGGGATAACTCCAAGGAGGGGAAGCCTGCCCGATAGACTGCCCTCAGCAAAGCAGGGGTAAACTCTTCTTCTCCTTCTCCCACCCTCTCTAAACTCTTTTCCAGAGATATTAAGTATTTTATCCGCTGGAGGAAGAAAAAATCAATACCGGTAAGTTGATACAGTTTTTCCACTGACCATTCTCTCCGCAAAGCTTCAGCCAGTAAAAAGACTCTCTCATGGTCTGGTTCAACCAGCCGGCTTTCTATTTCTGATTCGGAAAAGTTTTCGGCTCCTGGATAATACAAAGAGGTAGAAGAAATTTCTAAGGAACGTATGGCTTTTAAAAGAGCTGCTTCGAAGCTTCTCTCGATAGACATAACTTCCCCCGTAGCTTTCATCTGGGTGCCCAACCCCCGGTGAGCCAAAGAAAACTTGTCAAAAGGAAAGCGGGGGATTTTTACTACGCAGTAGTCCACCTGGGGTTCGAAACAAGCAGTAGTCTTACCAGTTAAGGTATTGGTAATCTCCTCCAGTAATAAGCCTGCTGCAATTTTGCTAGCCACCCTGGCAATGGGATAGCCAGTAGCCTTGGAAGCCAGAGCACTGGATCTGCTCACCCGGGGATTAACTTCTATTACTACGTATTCTAAACTCTGGGGATGCAGCGCCAGCTGAATATTACAGCCGCCCTCCACCTTTAAAGCCCGGATTATTTTTATCGAAGCTTCCTTTAGAAGATCCAATTCTTCTTGGTTTAAAGTTTGAGAAGGAGCTACTACTATACTGTCGCCGGTATGAATGCCGACCGGATCAAAGTTTTCCATGCTACAAATTATTACGCAGTTATCACCCCGATCCCGAATAACCTCAAACTCTACTTCTTTCCAACCGGTAACACTTTTCTCTATTAAGACCTGATTAATCATACTGTATCTAATTCCTTTTATCACCGTATCCTTCAGCTGATCCTGATTATTGGCTATGCCTCCTCCCGTTCCCCCTAACGTATAAGCAGGCCTTACTATCACCGGGTAACCTATTTCTTCAGCAAAATTTACAGCTTCTTCCACGCGGCTTACGATAGCACTAGGGGGCACTGGCTCCCCTATTTCCCCCATGCATTCCTTGAATTTATCCCGGTCTTCCGCTTTTTCAATAGTTTCCAGGGAAGTACCCAGCAGCTGAATCCCCAAACGCTGCAGAATCCCGCGCTTAGATAGTTCCTGGGCCAAATTCAAACCTACCTGCCCACCCAAAGTAGGAACCAAACCCTGGGGTTGCTCCTTCTCCAAAATGCGGGTCACCGCCTCCACCGTTAATGGCTCTAAATAAACCTGGTGAGCCATGTGGTAGTCTGTCATTATAGTGGCGGGATTGCTGTTAATTAGCACTACCTCCAGGCCTTCTTCCTGTAGCGCTCGGCATGCTTGGGAACCAGCATAGTCAAATTCTGCCGCCTGTCCAATAACAATAGGTCCGGAACCGATAACCACTACTTTTTGCAATTTTGGTCGGAAAGACACTAGGTAGTTTCTCCTTTCATGATTTCCATAAAACTTTCCACCCTATCTTCTACAAAAACCTCTTCCCTGATGCTGAAACGAGGCCAAAATTGTATCCCCAAAATTTTTTGGTGAGGATTAAAAACACTCTCTACGGTTCCATCGTGAAGATTATGACCGGCTACTTCCCAGCAGGATCCATAAGGGGGAGGCACCAGATCGTACTGGTGAGCTTGGGAGGTTAAGTATACTTTCCCCCCGGGGTGTATTTTCACCGGGTAACTATCTCCCCGATGCCCCGTTTTTAAAAGGCCTACTTCTTCTCCCTCCAACCGGTAAAGAACCTGGGCCCCTAAAGCTACTCCTAATAAGGGAAATTTCCCTGATAATTTCTTTAATTCCTCGCCTTTCCTTTGCACTATCTCCCAGGGACTGCCTCCACCTCCAGCGACTACCACCCCTTGAGGAGAATAAGCCAGAATCTGCTCATAAGAAAAAGTGGAAACTGGTAATATTGCCAAGCTAAATCCTCTCCGCTGCAAAGCCCTAAGAAAACTGAGGCGCACCCCCATATCAATAACCACTAAAAGGGGACCGGGGAGCTCCCATACCTCCTCCCTGGGCAGAGAAGATTTAACGCACGGTTCTTCCAGCCTCGAAGTACTGGAAAGCGCTTTTTCCCCTTCATCTCGGCTAGCAGTTATTGCTCCCCGCATAGTTCCCTGCCTAAACAAGTGTCTAACCACTGCCCGGGTATCCACCTCTTCCAAGCCCACTACTCCTTTTTCTTCCATAAATTCTTGAAGAGAGCCTTCCGAGCGCCAGTGGGAAGGTTCTCTGTTAAGCTGGCGCACCAATAAACCCTTGGCCCCACCCTGGATAGATTCCGAATAGTTGCTGTTTACCCCATAATTTCCCACCAGCGGATAGCTCATGCTGATAATCATATCCTGGTTAGCGGGATCAGTAATAACCTCCTGGTAGCCAGCCATGGCAGTATGAGGTGTCACCCAACCTACCACACTGCCTGCAGCTCCACACTTTTCCCCTTGAAATACTTTTCCATCTTCCAGCACCAGGTATCCCTTTTCCACTACTTTTTTACCTCCTCCAGGTAAACCAGCTTTTAAGTGCATAAAAAAATAGCCTACCTTTCCTCGTAAGGTTGCAGGCGGCTATGCTCATACCAGCGTATATCCATGGTTACTATTTTCTCCTTTCCAGTCTCTCCGGACTGGTTTAAAGGCATATCACAACTTTAATCATTTTATCAGAGAAATTAAAAAAGCGTCAACAAAAACTTTCCCCTAATTCTGCTCTAACTAGCTCCATGTTCTGTTCCCTATGAAAAAGAATTCCAGCGCTAGCTAGTTTGGGACCAGCGCCCTACCAGAGAAAGAGCTTTTTCCGGGAAAAAACGACGAAATATCCTGTAGTAATACAATTCTTCTTTGTTCCGGACAGGCACTTGAGCTTTATGGGTTTCTTGTTCCCATTCGGCATCACTAATTTCTTGATTTACCAATTCGGCCAACATGTCAGAAGAACCGGAGCCTTGATCGAACTGCTGCTTTTCCCTCCAGGCTACTTTTTCGTCTAGATATTTTTCAAAAGTCTGCCGCAGGATCCATTTATCAACAGGGTCAGTTTCAAAACCCTTCAATTTCCAAGAAAGAGGTATTTTTAAGGTAAGCTCTAACAGGGAGAGCTTAAGGAAAGGAACCCGGCAGTTTAACCCGTGGGCAGAATTCATGCGGTCTACCCGCTGCAGCCCGGTAGTACTTAAGCCCCGGATAAAACGAGCTATCTCCTGGTTGATCTCTTCTTTACTGTCCATGGTCTTAAGGTAAGCATACCCCGCAAACAGCTCGTCGGCCCCTTCCCCGGTTAGCATAACTTCTCTGCCTTCTTCCCGGGCCAACCTGCCTGCAATAAAGTTAGGGATAGAAGAACGCACATAAGCGCAATCGAAGGATTCCAGATGATATATAACATCGGGAAGCACTTCCAACATCTCTTCCAGATCGTATATATACTCGTGATGCTTAGAACCTATACTTTCTGCCACCAAACGGGCGTACTCTACGTCCTGGCTACCTTTCACCCCTACCGAAAAGGTGTGAATGGGTTTCCCTTCAAACTCTGCCGCCAGGCAAGCTACCAGGCTACTATCTAAACCTCCGCTGAGATAAGCGCCCAACCGAGGTTGATTTTCTATTCTCTCCCTTACCGCCTGGCACATTACCTCGTGCAGCCGTTCTTCAGCCTCTTCCAGAGAAAGAGAAACGTCTTCTTCAATACCAGCAAACTGATAATAAGTATTCCAACCCTTTCCCTTTAACAGATAACCCCCCGGGGGGACCTCTTCTATGTTTCCATTCAATTCTAACAGGGCTTTGATTTCTGAAGCCACATAGAGAACATTATCCTGTTCCACATAGTATAAAGGCTTTACCCCTAAAGGATCTCGGGCCATCAAAATTTCCCCTTCAGGAGTTTCCATGGTAAAAGTAAATTCTCCTTCCAGGTGTTGAAAAAGGTTTGTCCCTTTTTCCTGCCACATTTCCCAGAGAGTGCTTTCTCCGGTCGATCTGGCCAGGGCTTTTTCTTCCCCGCGAATATCTATGTAGCCATCCAAAACCACCGGAAGCCGGTTTTCACTTTGAGAAGAAACGTTGTCCAGAGCCAACATGGCACAGCTAGAAGTTTCCACTTTTTTCCTCAAATAAGGCCCCCGGAATCTTAAGGTATCGGCAAAACTGTTGACCCGTTCCCAGTCCTTTTTACCTAATACTGCTACCAAGCCTGACATTGTACCACAACTCCGTTTCCCATAATATAAGATTGAAAATAATCATTTCATTTATAATATATCACAGCTAAAGGCAAAAGTAAAAAACTGTTCCCTTTTCCTGTTCTCCATAAAAAAATCCGCCACCAAATTACCCCCAGGCCTATTTCCAATTTCGGTAGCACTGCCAATAGAGGTGTTCCACTTCTCGATAAACTTCCTTTAAAGTAATTCCTTCCCGGCGGGCAATATCCAAACAATCCTGGTGCTCGGGAGCAAAATCCAATACTTCTTCACCTAACCAAGCCACTTTCACTCCTAGCTTGCCCCAGGGAGTGTCAATTTCCTCTCGAGTCCGGGGGAGCATTACTTTTTGTGAAGAAAAGATCCTGCACCCCAGGGTGGAGGTTTCTCTAAACAGCATTTTGGTGAGGGCATTCCTCCGGGAAGGATGGGAAAGGACGGTCAATTTAACTCCCGGACGGCTTTTTTTCATTTGTACAGGAGTAAAATACGCATCCAGAGCCCCTTCTTCTAACACAAGATTTATGACGTGCCCAGCTATTTCAGGGTTAAAATCATCCATGTTTATTTCTATAACATCCAGGGGTTCCTGGTATCCTAACAACCCATCTTCCTGCTCTCCCCAAAAAATCCGCAAAAAATTAGGGTACCCGAAATCTTTGCTCCCCGCGCCGTATCCTACCCTTTTCAAAGAAAAACTGGGCATCTCCCCGAAACCATCGGCCAAAGTTTTTACCAGGACCGCTCCGGTAGGGGTAACCAGTTCCCCTTTTACTTCCACCCCATAAACAGGGGCTTCTGCTTTGCTAAGGATTTCGGTAGTAGCAGGAGCGGGTAAAGGATAAGTGCCATGATCTATCTCGATAAAACCCCTCCCCTGGGGAAGGGGAGAAGAGATCACCTGGTTTGCCCCCAAAATTTCTACTCCTAATACTCCTCCAGCTATATCCACTACTGTATCCAGGGCCCCTATCTCATGAAAATGCACTTCTTCTGCCTGCTGCCCATGAATCTTTCCTTCAGCCCGGGCCAATTCTAGAAAAGCGGCCATGGTTTTATCCCGAACCCGGGAACTCAAAGTGCTAGCCTCCAGCAATTCCCGGATGTCCTTCAAATGACGGAGAGGAGGTTGCTCTTCTACCGGAACCACTTCCAGGCTGGTTCCAGTAATCCCATAATAGCACACTTCTTGGGCTTCCAGGTGATAACCCGGAAGGGGAATACGGGATAATTCCTCTCGCAGATGCTCCAAAGGGAGTCCTGCATCCAGCAAGGCGCCCAAAAACATATCACCGCTAATACCGCTGAAACAATCCAGATAAAGAATTTTTTTTCTGCCGCCGGACAATTTATCCACCTTCCCCTACTCGATTAATAAGAGCAGCGGTATAGCCTGCTCCAAATCCATTGTCAATGTTCACCACCGAAACTCCAGTGGCACAAGTGTTAAGCATGGTCAGTAATGGGGCCAGCCCTTCCAAATGAGCTCCATAGCCTACACTGGTAGGTACAGCAACCACGGGGCAATTAACCAGCCCGCCTACCACACTGGGGAGAGCCCCTTCCATTCCTGCCACCACTACCAGAGCCCGGGCCTGTTCCATTTGATGCCGGTGATCAAGAAGGCGGTGGATGCCAGCTACTCCTACGTCATAAATCCGATCCACTTTAGCCCCCATTAGTTCTGCCGTTAAAGCAGCCTCGTCCGCCACGGGAATATCCGCCGTGCCTGCGGAAAGCACTACTACTTTACCTACTGGAGGAAGCTCATGCTCCCCTAGAATTACCACTGCTTGAGCGGAAGGGTGATATTCCGCTGTGGATATTTCTTGCTTAATGGCATGGTACACTTCTTCAGTGGCTCTAGTAGCCAGCATGGTAACGCCGGAAGAAGATAAACTGCCAGCTATCTTTACAATATGAGCAGTTTCTTTCCCGGGACAATAAATCACCTCCGGAAAGCCTTTCCGCAGGTGACGGTGGTGATCTACTTTGGCAAAATCCATGTCTTGGTAAGGTAAGTTTTTAATTTGCTCAAAGGCGTCCTCTATAGAAATTTTTCCTTCCCGCACCTGAAACAGAAGATCTTTGATCCGCTCCCGATCCAAACTACTACCCCTCCTATCCGCAAATTCTAATTCCTTTCCTTGAAGTCCTTCCCTAAAACCCTTCCCTAAAGGAAGAAAAAGGAATATATTATTTCTAATTACCATTGTTTTCATTATTATATCTTATGAGATAATACAAACCAACCAAAACTTAAGCTGAAAGCAAAAAAGTTGGCAAGAGTCCCTCCCGCCAACTTTTTACTGATAGCTTTTTAGCCTTCTACCACCAGGGCCACTTTAATAAGTGTCATCTGACTTTAAACTCAACTACTTATCTTGCATTACTTCAAAACGAGGTATAGTAGAATTGTACTGCTCAGTAAGTTTTTGAATTCTGTCTCCCACATGTCCAACTACGTTTAACTGGCGGGCCCGGTCCCCCATACTGTTTAGCCACGAAGAAAACTTCTTAGCGCTTTTTTCGGAAGCGAACCTTAGCCCTTCTGTTTTCACTACCAGGTCAAAGTATTTTTCCGGTATAGCCTGGTTAATTTCCCGGCAAAGGGCCCTCAAAGTGTTAGGAGTAACTACTCCTTTTATATAAAGGTAAAAAACCCCGTCCTTTTGGGAAAGGTATATCTGCATCAAATTATTTTTGAGGGGATGAAGTTTCTGCAACTTGAAAGCTTTGATCCTCCTGGAAAGCAAAGTAGCGTCCCTGGGTTCCTCCCCTCCGCTTACGCATTTGTTGAGCACCGGCTGAAACCATTGATTCTGTTTTTCCCAACGGTTAATTAACCACCAACCCATTCCCCGAAAGAAAACGGTACTTATTCCGGAAACCGGGATATTACTCCACCAGTTTCGGAAAGAGTAAAATCGTTTATGGGCGCGGATGGTATCCTCCTGCAGTTCCTCCGCCGACATTTTTTTAGGCTTAAATACTGCATGATGACCGTCGTAAAGTTCCCAGTTATGGGTCAACAGTCGCCCTTCGGATTCCAATTGCTCATACTGTCGAGTCCCCGGAATAGGGGTAAGGGTCAAAAACTGCACCGTATCAATACGCGCATCGAGGGCAAAATCGACCGTGTCTTTTATCGTTTCCCGGGTGTCCCCATCGCCTCCAAAAACAAACATTCCATGAACCCGAATATTGTAGTCGTGAAAACGGCGGATATTTTCTGCCACTTCTTCCACATTTTGACTCTTATTGTAGGAAGCCAGGGTTTCCGGATTTATTGATTCCAGGCCAAGGAAAACCATGCCGGCGTTATTCCGTTTCATTAGATCCAATAACTCCTCATCTTGAGCAATCTCCGATCTTACCTGAACCCCCCACCACTTAAGGGATATCTTTCGCTCCAGCATTTCCCGCAACAATTCTTTAGTATGCTTTTTGTGGGCAGCAAAGTTGTCATCCACGATAAAAACGTTACCACCTTGATAACGGGAAAGTTCTTCCAAGACCTGCTCATTCTCTTTATAGCGAAAGCGATGCCCAAACATGGCCGTAACACTGCAGAAAGAACAATCGTGAGGGCACCCCCGGGAAGTTATAACTGGGTAAGTGCGAACATTGCGGCTGTAATAATTCCTGATGAGGGAAAGGTCTGGAGGGGGTAGAGTGTTCACATCCGCCCAGCAGTTATTCCCCTGGTTATGCTGTATTTGATGTTGATGCCAATAAGACACCCCAGGAATGTCTTCAGGGAGTCGGTTTTCCCTCATGGCTTCTACCAAAGCAGGGAAAGAATACTCCGCTTCTCCGCGAACTACATAATCAGCAAATTGCATAGCTTCATCCGGGAGAAAGGTAGCATGGATTCCTCCGATTATAACCGGAACCCCCCTGTTCTTGAGGTAACTAGCAATGCGGTACGCTTCATAACTGGTAGAGGTAGTGGTGGATATTCCTACCAAATCAGCCTCCAACAGTTCTTTCTTGGGCAAGCTCTTCCTTTTTCCCATAAAAATTTCTACCTGATAGCCCCGCTGTTTCAACAAAGTTCCCAGCAGCGGCAAACCTAAGCGAGGCATCCGTACTGCGCTGTAAACATGATCTCCTGGAGCTTCCGGTTCTATGAGTACAATTTTTCTTATCTCCATAAAGTCATCTCCTTTCTCCTGGCTGACTCTTATTTACCAACAGAGGTACCAGGATCCAATCTGCTGCCTTATTGCCAGTCAAATTTATTTTGGTAGGTAAAAAAGCCGGCATATATACCGGCTTTTAGTCCCCTTGATAGTTTCAACCCTATACAGGAAAGGTGTTATTTTTTATAGTTTCACTACGTTGTTAGCTTGAGGTCCCCGGCTTCCTTCCACTACTTCAAATTCTACTTCCTGTCCGTCTTCCAGAGTTTTGAAACCGTCTTCTTGAATCTGAGAATAGTGGACGAAAACGTCTTTTTCTCCCTCTACCTCGATAAAACCATAACCCTTTTCTGCACTAAACCACTTAACTGTACCTTGCTTCAAAATTCATACCTCCTAAAATTCCCTTCGCGGGTGTTATGACGTTACTCTATCACAGAAAACCCCTAAATGCAAGGAAAAAGTATATGCTTGATATTTGCGCAATTACGACATTATTCTAGCATATTCGAATACAGCTCTTTACTGGGGGCATTATACTTCATCACCCTTCTCTCCGGCGGTCCCGCTGGTTTTCATACTGTTTTCCATGATGCTTGTCATAGATGGTTGTCATAGATGGTTGTTATAATGGTTGACATAGTGGTTGACGTAGTGGTTGACGTAGTGGTTGACGTAGTGGTTGACATAATAGAGCACATAGTGGTTTCTCTATAGTCAAGCTTACAATTATTGCTTATCCCCTCAGGCTGCATTATTCGGAAATATATTATAATATTTTCTTGCTTTTTCCTTGTTTTCGTCATCTTTCGCCATCTTTCATCACCTTTCTCTCCCGGGCAAGTCCGGAGTTGGTCGTAGCAAATTTTATTTTTTGGTGAAAACATAGTATAATTATTAGTAATTTTAAAAATATTTTTTAGTTAAGGGAGGTGTTGA
>CAZXDQ010000031.1:0-3555 GCA_964639405.1 uncultured Syntrophomonadaceae bacterium
AAACCGCTAACCACATTATTGGGGTGTCGCCAAGGGGTAAGGCACGGGTCTTTGGAATCCGCACTCGCAGGTTCGAATCCTGCCACCCCAGCCAAAAAATATGTACCAAAAATAAGGAAACCCTTCGAAGCGAGGATAGGGTTTCCTTATTTTTGGTAAGAAGACATGCAACGCTAACCTTGATTTTTTGCCCTCTCTATCTTCTACTGTTGATAAAAATTATAGCTGATGCATTTTTTCTACCGGGTTATACAAATTTCCGATGCCTTCTATCTTTACTTCAAATGAATCTCCTGGCTGCATAGGCCCTATCCCCGAAGGAGTGCCGGTCATAATAACATCTCCCGGAAGTAAGGTCATACAGTGAGAGATATGTTCTAGTAGCTCTTTTATGGGGAATATGTGGTCTCTGGTATTTCCTTGTTGCACTTCCGTGCTATTAAGGTAACCTGCTAATTTTAGATTTTCAGGATCTGAAATTTCAGTTTCAATACAGGGGCCTATGGGTGCAAAGGTATCAAAGCTCTTGGCGTAAGTCCACTGACCTTCTTTAGGTTGATGATCCCTGGCAGTAACGTCGTTGGCGCAAGTATAACCTATTACATAATTTAATGTTTTTTCTTTTTTTACTCGATAGCAGGTTTTGCCTATAACTACTCCCAGTTCTGCTTCGTAATCTACTCTCTTGCTGTGGGGAGGGTAATGAATCGCTTTTCCTGGTCCCACCAGTGCCGTGGAGGGCTTCATGAAAAGAATGGGGTCACTGGGGATCGGAAGCTCTAACTCTTTAGCATGGCTTTGGTAATTTAACCCCAAACACAGGATTTTAGAGGGTGTACACGGAGGCAGAATGGCTGCTTCTTCCTGGGAGTATTCCTTGGGAGAAGCTGAATAATTATTTTCAGTAATATCTTTCAGTTCTCCGGTAATGGCTCTTATCTTTCCGTTTTCCTGGATCCCATATTGGGGTGAAGAGTGGTTAACCGTGAATCGTACAATTTTCAAAATAATCTCCTCCCATAGATTTTTCATTGACTAATTCCATACCAGGCATTAATTCCATAACATGAACGGAGATGATTAGTTTCCTTAAGAGCATACAAAGAAAGTTCGAAATGATCAAGCCACCTAACACTACAGCGAAATGTACTTCTTGATGAGAATATATTTCACCATGAGTTCAGGTTCATTCTCTCCATTTCGGTTTTTCTTTGCTTCGGAATGCTTAAACTGTCCCTGATAGCTCATCATGCTTTAAGTTTTTCGCTATAGTGCTAATTAATAACTATTAATAGGCAGCCATAAAAAAACTTTCACTGGGGAATTTTAGGGAGATTATAATATAATATTAGAAGGATTAAGTAGACAGTTCTACAAGGGATAAATTAAATTTATTATGGAGCAAATAAACTTAAAGTTTTGCTGGCATGGCCGGTTCAAGCGCGAAATGTTGATCTTGTTTGCACTAAATGGTAGAATACTTAAGCAGATAAGAAAAGATAAATTAGGCGGGCGTGGCGGAATTGGCAGACGCGCTGGACTTAGGATCCAGTGGAGCACCGCTCCTTAAGGGTTCAAGTCCCTTCGCCCGCACCAATAGCCTACTTACAGTTTACCCTCTCCTGGTAGGAAGGAGGGGTTTTTTTATCCAAAAAAAGATCGCCTGTACAGGCGATCTTTTAAAAGATACTTACCTTTAAGTAAAATTATGTTTGCATAAAAATAGAATTATTCACTGATTTCGATAGCTTCGCTGGCGCATTCTTCAGCTGCTTCTCTTACTGCTTCCTGGTGCTCTTCCGGTACCGGATTCACTTTGACTACTGCTACGTCCTCATCCCCCATTTCAAATACTTCTGGACAAATGTCCTCACAGATGCCACAAGCTGTGCACTCATCAGCGATTACTTTTACTTCCATAGCAAATGCCTCCTTCGTTAGACTGTTATGTTCAAGAATAATATTCTATGGATATAACGTGAATCCTTTCAGGAATCTAAACAAAAACCGGGTTTTTTATAAATTTTAAGGGGTATTTTTGGCGAGGCTCTTTACAGTAAGCATAATTTGCAAGGATGGCTTATAAGGAACAATAGTTTATAAAGGAGAGTTTATAGAAGAGGATAGTTTGCGTTGACGCCTGGTTGATGTTAAGCTATAATAACCATTAAGTATATTAAGACTATCAAAATTATGGGTTTACCCTTGTCATTTATGGAGGTTATTGCTATGCAGGAGGATTTTTTAGAGCACTTGGAAAGCAAAGCTCTACATAGTGGTCAGCTACCAGATTCAGCCACTGGTTCAAGGGCGGTTCCTATTTACCAGACCAGCTCCTATGTATTTGAGTCGGTAGAACACGCTGCCAATTTGTTTGGATTGAAGGAATTTGGCAATATATATACCCGCATAATGAATCCTACTACTGAAGTGTTGGAAAAACGCCTGGCAGCTTTACATGAGGGCAAAGGAGCACTGGCGGTAGCTTCAGGGCAGGCTGCTATTACTTTGGCAGTGCTTAATATAGCCCAAGCTGGCCAGAACCTAGTATCTACCAGCTACTTGTATGGCGGGACTTATAACCTTTTCCGTCATACTTTAGCGCGTTTGGGAATCGAGGTGCGGTTTGTTGATACCTCAGTCCCCCGGCACGTAGAAGCAGCTGTAGATGAAAATACCCGCCTGGTATTTATGGAATCAGTAGGCAACCCCAAAAACAATGTGGATGATTTTCCCTCTATTGCGGAAATTGCACACCGGAATGGACTACCTCTCATAATAGACAATACAGTGACTCCTCCTCCTCTTTTCCAACCCTTCCAGCACGGAGCCGACTTGATTGTTTATTCTTTGACTAAATTTATTGGAGGACACGGCAATAGTATAGGGGGAGCTATCGTGGAATTGGGCGATTTTAATTGGAATAATGGGAAATTTCCTGAGTTGGTAGAACCCGATCCTTCGTATCAAGGGGTCAGTTATTGGGAATATTTTGGCAACCATGAAAATGCAGCGGCTAGGGGCACTGCTTTTTCCATGAAAGCCCGATTGCAGTTGCTCCGGGATATGGGTCCTGCTCTTTCTCCTTTTAATTCTTTTCTATTCTTACAAGGCTTAGAAACTCTGCCCTGGAGGTTAAGGGCCCATTCTTCTAATGCGCTTGAAATAGCCCAGTGGTTGGAAAAACATCCGGCAGTAAACTGGGTCAATTATCCGGGGCTTCCATCCCATCCTCATCATGAGAGGGCGAAAAAGTTTTTGCCGGAAGGAGCCGGTGCTATTGTTGGTTTTGGTATAAAGGGAGGAAAAGAAGCCGGGAAAAAATTGATCGAAGCGGTGGAGCTGTTTTCCCATTTGGCCAACATTGGAGATGCCAAAAGCCTAATTATCCATCCCGCTTCTACTACCCACCAACAGTTAAACCAGGAAGAACAGCTGGCTACTGGAGTCACCGAGGATTATATTAGGCTTTCGGTGGGCCTGGAAAACGCCGAGGATCTGCTCAAAGACCTGGAGCAGGCGCTGGCTGCCAGCCAGAAAAGATAGTATTAGCCT
>CAZXDQ010000031.1:3655-11647 GCA_964639405.1 uncultured Syntrophomonadaceae bacterium
TTTTTGATGAAGGAGGAGAAAGCTGTTACTTTTAATAAAAGAGAAAAACCAAAAGAAATAGCCAATGCCCCCAATAATCATCAAGCACTAAAATTTCCTTCCTTTGAAGGAGCAAAGATGGTCACCTTTGATTTTTCTCCCAAAGCTATGCTGTTGGAGAGCGGGGAGGCTTTGAGTTCAGTCACTGTTAACTACCAGACCTACGGTGAGCTTAACCGGGAGGGGGATAATGCTATTTATATTGGCCATGCCCTTACTGGAAGCCCTTTGGTGGGCAGCCCTCCATCTGAAGATAAAGAATCTGGCTGGTGGGAGGCTCTGGTTGGCCCCGACAAAGCTATTGATACTAATCGGTATTTTGTTGTTTGCAGCAATATATTGGGAGGATGTTACGGTACCACCGGTCCAGCTTCCTTAAGAGAAGACGGCAATCCGTATGGAATGGAATTTCCTGTAGTTACAATTAGGGATATGGTGAGAGTGCAGAAGTTATTGGTAGAGTACCTGGGGGTAAAAGAACTTTCAGCAGTAATAGGTGGGTCCTTAGGAGGGATGCAAGCTTTAGAATGGGGAGTAAATTTTCCTCATCTAGTGCGCAGTGTGATAGCCATAGCTTGTTCGGGAAGATTTTCTCCTTTAGGGATAGCATTTAACCAGGTAGCAAGAAAAGCTATAATGAGCGACGAAGCTTGGAGAGGAGGCGACTACTACTATCGGGGTTTTCCAGAAGAAGGATTGTCTCTCGCTCGTATTATCGGAACTATCACTTACCGTTCCAATTATTCGTTTGAGCTTAGATTTGGCAGGGCTTTACAGGAGACCAACGACCCTTATTCGCTATTTCATAATTTTGCCGTGGAGAGCTATTTGCAGCATCAAGGAAAAAAACTTACTCAAAGGTTCGATCCCAATAGCTACCTGTATTTGAGTAAAGCCATGGACCTTCACGACTTGAGCCGGGGGTATTCTTCTATGCGCCAGGCCCTTGGCAGGATTAAAGCTTTAACCTTTCTGTTGGGAATCAGCAGCGATATTCTCTTTTATCCCCAAGAAGTTCGAGGTTTGGCGGTGGAAATGAGAAGAAGTGGAGTAGACGCCCGCTATCATGAAATTGAATCCCCCCACGGTCACGACGCATTCTTGATGGAATTCACTAAAATGGAGGAATATCTGAGGGAATGTTTTAAGGAAATTGAACAATACCATCAGCATGGTTAAAAACTTTAGGTTTTGAAAAGATTAATAGTGCCCCTTTTTAGAATACCTATTGCCACGAAGATATGAAAGGGATATAATGTATTAGACAATTGAATATGGGAGGGGTGCTCCCTGGCGGGGGCTGAGAGGAAATGCGCTTGAAGCTTTCCAACCCTAAGAACCTGCCGCTCTTTGCGGGCATAGGCGAAGTAGAAAAAGTCTTCTTCGACTATGCATCTGGCTAATACCAGCGTAGGGATTCTTAACAGCTGTGGGCTAAAAGGAAGGGAATTGAACCACAGCTAAAAGGAAGGTGGACCTACGGGTCCTTTTTTTTATTCAATTATCTTATTTTTATAATTCTTATAGATTATTATGGATTCTTATATTTTTGCAGTCTACTTTTTTACTACCTTTTTTGACGAGTTTTTTTTGATTAACTCATTTGTTCTTTGTTTCATTTCTTTTTATAAGCTTTATGATGGAGCTTTTTAAATATTCGGTGGTGTTTATTATAAACAGAAAGGGAGGATAAATTTAATGACCCGCATTGATGATGTAAAGGTAACCCAAGCTATTGTAGAAACTTTTTCGCAAGAGTGGTTGGACCATCTGCAGCTAGATGTTGCAATTGCTGGGGCAGGGCCGGCAGGATTGACTGCTGCATATTATTTGGCCCGCAGAGGTTTTAAAACGGCAGTATTTGAAAGGAAATTGAGCGTAGGCGGAGGGATGTGGGGCGGGGGTATGATGTTTAATAAACTGGTTTTGCAGGAGCAAGCTCTGGAGATTTTGCAGGATTTAGGAATTGGCTATACCCCTTATCGAGAGCCCGGTTATTATATCGTAGATGCTATAGAAGGAGTAGGTGTTTTGGCTGGTAAAGCCGTGCAGGCAGGAGCTAAAGTGTTTAACCTTATGGGAGTGGAAGATCTGTTGACCAGTGAGGGAGGTATCCGGGGAGTAGTTCTTAACTGGAGTTCGGTAGAAATAGCCGGGCTTCACGTTGATCCCATGTCGGTGGGAGCCCGGTATGTGGTTGATGCTACTGGACATGATTGTAATGTAGCCAAATTGGTGACGGAAAAATTGAAAGGAACCTTAAATACTCCTGAAGGGCATATACAAGGGGAGAAATCCATGTGGGCAGAATCGGGAGAAGAAGCTATCGTGCGCAATACCAGGGAAGTTTATCCGGGACTGTTGGTAGCAGGTATGGCTACCAACGCAGTTTATGGCGACCATCGAATGGGTCCGATTTTTGGGGGGATGTTTCTCTCTGGCAAAAAAGTAGCGGACCTTATCCAGGGGAAAGGCTAATAGAAATATTTTGGTGTTGCGGTTTACAGCCAATTTGCAAAGCTTTTACAGGCAATTTCGCTATAAGGGAGTTAGAAAGTTAGTATTGCCAAGCCGCTAGGTTATTATTAAGTGAGCATTAAAGAAAAGGCAAGGGGGAGTAAAATGAAAGTGGTCATGACGGTGGCCGGCTCTGATTCTGGTGGGGGAGCGGGGATACAGGCGGATTTGAAAACTTTTGCTGCCCTTCGAGTGTACGGTACTTCTGCAATAACTGCTCTGACTGCACAAAATACTCAGGGGGTGGAAGGAGTTCACTTGCCACCCCCCTCCTTTGTGGCAGAACAGATAGATGTGTTGTTTCGAGATATGGAAATTGGTGCGGTAAAAACGGGAATGTTGGGGAACGAAAAAAATGTAGAAGTGGTAGCTAATGCTTTGCGTAGATGAGAAGTGGAAAATCTAGTAGTTGATCCGGTGATGGTGGCCAAAAGTGGTGATCTCCTCTTGGAAAAAGGTGCCATCTCCGGATTAATTGAAGGTCTATTGCCTTTAGCTCGAGTAATAACTCCCAACTTGAGTGAGGCGGAAGTGTTATCCGGCAAACAAATTTTAGATAGAGATGGAATGAAGGAAGCAGCTGCTATTTTGCATCGTATGGGATCTTCCTACGTCATAGTTAAGGGAGGTCATCTACCGCAAAAAAATAGCCGGGAAGCCGTGGTTGACTTGCTGTTTGATGGGGAGGAATATTTTTGGAGTGAAATGCCCCGGGTGGATACTGCTAACGACCACGGAACTGGGTGTACGTATGGGGCAGCAATAGCCTCCTACCTGGCCCGGGATTGGGAGATAAAGGATGCAGTATCAGCAGCCCATAGCTTTGTGAACGGCGCCATGCGGTACAGCAAAAATCCGGGCAAGGGAGTCGGCCCCCTCCACCATTTTTATTCTTTTTACCAGGAGTGGCCTGAGGATGGTTAATACCAGAGCCGCATCTCAATGGAAAGAAAGATTGCTTTTGTATGTGATCTCCGACGGAGATAGTTTAAAAGGAAGGTCCCACCAGAAAGTGGTAAGGGAAGCACTTCAAGGTGGAGCTACTGCTATTCAATTGAGAGATAAAACCCTTTCGACCAGGGAGCTGTTAGAAGTAGGTAAATTGATGCGGGAATTAACTTACCGCCATCATGCTCTTCTGATAGTGAACGACAGGGTAGACGTAGCCATAGCGGTAGAAGCTGACGGAGTGCATTTGGGACAGGAAGATATGCACATCCATGACTGTCGCAGATTGACGGGTAATAAGATGATTGTCGGAATTTCTGCCAGATCGGTGGAAAAAGCCCAGGAAGCAGAAGAAAACGGTGCAGATTACCTGGGGTCTGGGCCAGTTTTTCCCACTAGTACCAAGGAAGTCTCTGTTGCATCTTTAGGATTAAAAGGGCTTGCTAATATATGCAGCCAGGTTTCTATCCCGGTGGTAGGAATTGGAGGCATAGCGCATTCCCAGGCAGAGCAAGTTATTCAGGCTGGAGCTTCTGGTGTGGCAGTGATTTCGGCAGTGGTAGCTGCTCCGGATCCCAGGGGGGCTTGCCAGGAATTTCGCCGAGTGCTGGATCAATATCGTTAAAGGAGCAGATGTTTAATTGCAAAGAATAAATAGAGTAGAAAAAGCGCTGCGGCATGAAGAGGGGGATCGAGTGCCCAAATGTGAGCTGGTCATAGAAAAAGAACTGGTGCAGGAATTTACTGGCAATTTGAATCCGGGGAGCAGAGAAAAAATTGCCTTATTAGAACACTTAAACCTGGATGCGGTGTGCCTTTCTCCTGGAGAAGTAGATTCTGCTCAGGAAGGATATAAAGATAGCGGGGATAGCTATCCGGAAGAGTTGATAGAAAAGTATCTCGACTCCCCTCGCACTTTCAGCGAATTTGAAGAATTTAACCGCGCTACTGACTTTTTTGTCTTTGCCTTAATCGATGGTTCAATAGGGGAACTAATTCGCTTTTGGGGATTTGAAAACTTAATGAAGGCTTTGTTTCGGGAACCCCAACGGGTGGAAAGAATGCAAAGGATGTTGTCCCAGGGGCATTATCAATTAGCAGAAAATGCTATTGCCAAGGGAGCCAAAGGAGTAATAATTGGAGATGATATCGCTTACCAGGGAGGCCCATTTATTTCTCCGGAAATGATGCAAAAAAAATTTTTCCCCTTTTGGAAGAGGGAAGCAGAATCTATTAGGAACATGGGAGTGCCGGTGCTTCTTCATTCAGAAGGCAATCTATTTTCTTTGTTGCCCGATTTGGCAGCAATATACGATGGACTGCACAGCTTGGAGCCTGCTTCCCATATGTCATTGAAAGAAGTTAAAAAGGATTACGGAGGTTGTCTTTGTTTAATGGGTAATTTGGATCTGGGTTACCTTTATCCCGGGAGCAAGCTGGAGGATTTGCGCAGCGCGGTAAAAAAGGCCATGGAAGAGGCTAAAGATGGAGGAGGTTACATATTTGGAACTTGTGGGGGACTATGGGCAGGGGTTTCTTTAGAAAAAGTGGAAGCCATGTCCCGTTTTGCTGAAGAGTACGGTAAATACTAAACGGGAGCTTTATCTCAAAAAAAGCTGCACTCTAAAAAAAGGAGGCCCTTGAAAAGAGCCTCCTTTAAAAGTTGGTCAATTAGCTACTCTCCTTAACACATTTCGAACAATCCGGCAGCTCCCATACCTCCTCCAATACACATGGAAACTACTCCGTAGCGATCATTTCGGCGCTTGAGTTCGTTTAAAAGGGATACAGTGAGTTTGGTCCCTGTGCATCCTAAGGGGTGCCCTAAAGCGATGGCTCCTCCGTTTACGTTTACTATTTCTTCGTTTAATTCCAGTTTTCTTATGCAGTAAAGGGCCTGGGAAGCAAATGCTTCGTTCAGTTCGAACAAGTCAATGTCCTGCAGGTTCATACCGGTTATTTTCATCAATTTGGGGATGGCCACCGAAGGTCCGATACCCATGACGTCGGGAGGACAACCTTCCACGGCGAAACCTCGGAAAACTGCTATGGGCTCTAAGTTAAGTTCTTTTGCTTTTTCTGCTGACATCACTATAGTGGCTGCTGCCCCGTCGTTAATCTGAGAGGAATTACCGGCGGTAACGCTTCCTTTGGCACTGAATACCGGCCGCAGTTTGCTGAGAGCTTCAAAGGTAGTGTTGGGTCTTACCCCTTCGTCTACTTTAAAGACGGTTTCCTTTTCTACTATTTTGTTGTCTGGTCCAACTGTTCTATCTACTACAGTTAACGGCACTATTTCGTCTTCGAATTTTCCTTCTTTTATAGCAGCAGCGGCTTTTTGGTGACTTTGCACGGCAAATTGATCCTGATCTTCCCGGGCAATGTTATATTTTTCTGCTACTCTTTCGGCGGTATTGCCCATAGGCATGTATATTTCCGGGTATTGGTTTACCAGGGTAGGATCGGGTGCAAATTTGTTGCCACCCATGGGGACCTGGCTCATACTTTCTACTCCGCCAGCTACCATTACTTCTGCCTGGTTACTCATAATGGCGTTGGCAGCCAAGGCAATGGACTGCAAACCGGAGGAGCAAAAGCGGTTTACCGTTTGACCGGGAACCCGGTCGGGGAGACCTGCCCCCAATGCAAGTATTCTAGCCATATTCATGCCTTGCTGTCCTTCAGGGAAAGAGTTTCCAATAATCACATCGTCTATTTCTTGAGGATCTAACCCTTTGGCTCGGTTGAGAGCTTCTTTTATAGCAGTTATACCCAAAGTTTCGGGTCTGGTATTTCTTAGAGTTCCCCGGGGTGCTCTACCGATAGCGGTCCTAACTCCGGAGACTATAACAGCTTCTCTCATCTTTTTCCCTCCTAGAGATAGTATTAATTTCTTAAAGGTTTGCCTACGGTCAGCATATGCTGAATGCGTTCTAGAGTTTTACTTTCGGCACAAAGCTCCACAAAAGCTTTCCGTTCTACATCCAGCAGATACTGCTCACTTACTTTAGTCTTGGGCTCGATATAGCCGCCGGTGAGGGCGTAGGCTGCCTTTTCGCCGATAAGGCGGTCGTGTTCGCTGATGTAGCCACCCCACTCAAAAACTTTTAATCCGGCTAGAAGCGCACCCATGCCTTCTTTTCCGGTTACGGTAATAGGTTGCTCCTTAGGAGGCTGCCAACCTTCTTTGATCATGCCCAGTACTGTGTTCTTGGCGTCGTGGATAAGAAAGTCGCGGTTGGTAGAAATATTGTCGGTAGGACGCAGGAAGTTGTAACCCCTGGCTTCGTAAGCGCTGGTAGATACAGTGGCTCTCATAATGTATTCAAAGGCTTTTTGGGCATAGGGTAGCAGGTCTGTGTTTACTGTCTCGGGAAGTCCTTCAATATGCCTGATGAGCAGTTCCTTGTTGCCTCCTCCTCCAGGGATAAGTCCTACCCCCAGTTCTACCTGGCCCATATAAGTTTCGGCTGCAGCGTGTACTTTGTTGGCGTGGGCGGAAATTTCCATGCCGCCTCCCAGCGTCATGCTAAAGGGTGCTGCCACTACTGGAATGCGGGAATACTTTAGCTTCATGCAGGCATCTTGGAATTTTTTAACAAAAGACTCAATTTGATCCCATTGTTCCGCGTTGGCTGCCATCAGTACCATCATTACGTTGGCGCCTACACAGAAGTTGTCTTCCTGGTTGGTGACTACCATACCCTGGAAGTTCTTTTCCGTTTCTTCTATGGCTTCAAACATGAAATTGATGAACTCGCCACTTATGGCCTGACGAGGAGTGGTCATTTCCAAGCAAGTAATACCGTCTCCCAGATCAATTAAGCTTGCATGTCCGGAGGGTTCAGCCTTGACTACTTGATTTTGTTTTTTCAAGGAAGCCAGGTGGATTTCTTCGGGGCTGAAGGGTACTGGCTGGTAATCTTTAGATTGCAGATCGAAGAAGTACCACCGGTTATCTTTTTCCAGGTAAAAACTATCGTATCCTTTTTCCAGCAGGGCTTCTACTATCGGGGGGATCTCTTCTCCTTCTTTTTTGGCGTCATCCACTATTTTCTTTACGCCTACCGCATCGAACATCTCAAAGGGTCCTACTCGACGATTGAAACCCCATCTTACTCCCCGATCCATGTTTACTATATCATCGGCTACTTCGGGGATTTTAGAGGCTGCAAACAGACAAGTGTTTTTAACAATTTTTCTCACTACTGAACCCACTTGGCTTTCGTCTTCATACAGCTTTAGCAGGCGGTCATGCAGGTCCAGGTCTTTTACGTTGTCTACCGCATCGAATTTTGCCTTCTGCCTCTCCCGGTATTCCATGCTCTGGTAATCTAAAGCGTACCGTTTGGTACCTTCAGCAGTTTTTTCTTTTTTATAAAAACCTTGTTTAGCTTTATCACCTATCCAGCCTTTTTCTACCATTTTTTCTAAGAAATCAGGAACATCTAGTATGTCTTTTTCTTTGGGGTCATCGGTGGCTTCGTA
>CAZXDQ010000032.1:0-11579 GCA_964639405.1 uncultured Syntrophomonadaceae bacterium
GTGATTATAGGCCCCTGCGGATTCCATGGGGAATGCACCTGCGGCAGCTGCGAGACGACTACCAGCCAGGATCGAATCAATCGTCTGGTGAGGGGCATTCGGGATATGTGGGAAGTTATGGATGTGTTTGTGGCTGGAGGAGGCTTATCTACTTCCTTCAGCGATATAGTCCCCGCCGTAGTGGTGGCAGCAATTGGAAAGCTGGTTACCGACGATCCCCTTACCAAGCCTGCCAAAGAAGCGGGACATCAGTTTATCCTAGTAGGGAGCACCGGCAAAGATGGCAATGACACCCTTTATCGGGCCGGTCTGGTGCCGGATTTGCGGCCTGCCAAAGCGCTTTTCCAGGAGGAAAAGACCACTATGGAGGCGACTCTGGCAGCTTGTAAGACGGGCAAGATCCGGGCTTGTTCTGACCTGGGAGCAGCAGGAGTAGGAGCTGCGGTAAGTGAATCTGTCCGCTTTGGTGGCTTGGGGGCAAAGGTGGATTTGTCCCGGGTTCCAGTGAAGGTAGACAATATCACTCCCGAAGAAGTGCTTATCTGTGAAACCCAGGCCCGGATGATGCTGCAAGTGCCCCCGGAAGACGTGGATACCATCCTGGGAGTGGTCAGGGCCCATGGCGCTGAAGCTGCGGTTATCGGAGAAGTCACCGACACCCAGAAGGCGGTTTTCCTTTATGGTGATCACGAAGTAGCCACCATTCCCAATGAGCCGGATCCCCATGATTTGGAGATATTGCGGGGAGAAGGAGAAGAATAGGAATTTTTGGGGTGCCTTTTCCGGAGAGTGCCTTTTTTGGAGTTCTTGAAATCTTGAACAGAAATGGGGATTGCTTTCTTTGCGTTGGTCAGCCCCCTTGGTTTATCTAGATCTGAAAACTACCGGATTCTTTCCAGAGGAAAACGAAATCATTGAGGTAGGGGCAGTAAAAGTAGAAGAACTTTCCCTGGAAAGGGGGGCAGAGGGGAGAGACAAGGCAGTGGAGTTTTCCACTACGGTAAAGCCGAAGAAGGAAAGCCTGCCTGCTGCAGTGGAAGAAAGTTGCCCAGGCCTGAACTGGGAAGTGCTCCAGCACTCCCCTTCTCTAGAGGAAGTCAGCAGGGAACTGGAAGATTTTCTGAGAGATCATCCAGTGGTTTGCCACCGGGCGGATACCGCCCGGGCATTTTTGCAGGCTTACCTGCCGCGCCCCCTGACCCAACCCTTTTTGGATTCCCGGGAACTTTTCTGCCTGTTTAAGCCCCAATTTCCCCACCAACACCTGGATTACCTGGTCCGCCACTACCTGAAACGGGCGGAGGGGATCCACTCCCGCGCCCTGCAGGATGCCAATGATACCCGAGAAGCAGTGGAAACCCTTTTCCGGGAGCTGTTAGAAGAAGAAGGAGAACTCCTTCATAAGACCCGGGAGCTTATGTCTGGCACCGGTTGGCCCTGGTGGGAGCTCCTCCAACAATTGCCCCTGGCATTGGTGAAATCCCGCGGGAAACGCAGAAATGCCGTTAAATCCCGGGCTAAGCCCCACCGCCCCTACCGTTTGTCTCACCTGGAAGAACTACTGGAGGATCCCCAGCCCTGGCAGCCTCATTTTCCGGGATATTTTCCCCAGGAGCAGCAGATGAAGGTAGCCAGGGAAGTGTCCTGGGCTTTCCAGGAGGACAACGCCCTGCTGGTGGAAGCTCCTACCGGCAGCGGAAAAACCTTGGCTTATCTGCTGGTCTCGCTCCTGTGGATTCTGGAAACCGGGGAAAAAGTTTTTATCAGCACTAACACCAAAAACCTCCAGGAACAGATAAAGGAGGAACTCCCCCGCCTCCGAGGAGTTTTGGGGGTAGAGGACTTGCCCACGGCGGACTTAAAAGGGATGAACAACTACGTGTGTCTCCGACGTTTGGAGGAAGAAGTGAACCGAGCTGATGCTGACGTGGTCCGAGGAACCAAAGGGGCCTCCAGGGACCCTAATGAAGGAGACAGTGAGGTTTCCCGCCCTTCTTTTACTCCTCATTCTTCAGGGAATAAGGTTCCCCCGGGCATTTTTGAGGATGCAGATAATACTGTGGGGGATGAGATCTCCTCCCCTTCCTCTTTGTCCCACCCTCTTGCCAGCGATTCCTCTTCCGATCCGGAGTATTCTCCCCTTCTCCTCCGCCTGTTTCTCCACAACTGGAGCCAAAGGGTTTCCAGCGGTGAAGTGGAAGACGTTTCTTCCTGGCTGCGGGAAAAGTATCCCGGACTGGATTACCTCCTCTACCGGATACGCTGCCGCCGCGAAGAGTGCTTACGTCAAGAATGTCCGTATTTTCGCAACTGCTTTTATCAGAGCAAAGTAGCAGAGATGCAAACGGCTCAACTAGTGGTCATCAACCACTCCCTCCTTCTCACTTGGCCTCCCTCCTACCCGGAAATAAACCGGTTGGTCATTGATGAAGCCCACCAGCTGGAAGAAAAAACCTTCGACGCATTTACCGAGAAAGTAGATTCTGAAGAGATCAAAGGCATGCTGAATCGCCTCCACCGGGGGCGGGAACAAGGCTACCTCCACTACTTATGGCACCATTACCGCAGGATCAATCCGGGAGCCCATTTTCGCCCTGCCTGGGAAGCAGTGGAAAGCCTCCGGGAAAAAATTGCTGCAGTTACTGCTCGACTTAATCAACTGCCCCTCCAAGAGAACGAAAACTCGAAGGGAGATCAACGTGCCTTTAGGGTAGAAGTACGGGAAGAATGGGAGGAAGTGCGGGAAGAAGCCTGCAACTGCGCCGATGAATTAGAAAAATTGGGTTATTTTATCAGGGGCACCCTGGAAGAAATCAACCAGGAAGAGGAGCATTCAAGGGAGAGTTCCCTAAATTACGCCGGTTTTGCCTTCATAAACTACTCCCTTGGTTGGTCCCGGGTGCTGCGGGAAGTTTTTCAACCCCGGGCTGGGAAATACTGTTGCTACCTGGAATTTATCAGCCCCCGCTGGACATTTTGCCTGGCGCCCCTGGAAGTAGCCGAACTTTTCTACTGCCGGATTCTGAGCAACCTTCGCACCGCGGTGCTCACCTCTGCCACCTTGGCGGAAGGGGGAAGTTACCGCCGCCTCCAAGAGACCCTGGGGTTTCAATTCATCGGAGGAAAGCGTGCAGAGAAAGAAGAAAAGGAAGGGAAGGCAGGGAAGGACGGGAAGGAAGGAGAGGAAAGAGCCGGCAAAGAGGATCAGTTTTCAGGGGGGATGGACCTGGATCCAGATCCAGAACCAGAAACAGGGACAGGAATAAGGGGAAAAAGAGAAGGGGGAGAGGAGGATCAGGGAACAAGCAGGCAGGGAGGAGAGAGGGAGGATTATCCCTCAGTTACCCCGGGAACAGTGGCATCCCGGTCAGGAGATGATGCTTGGAGCGATTGGAGCGAATGGTCAGCAGAAGTCCCCCAGGAGACTTCCGAGGATTATATCTTGGAAGTGCGGGAAGTGCCCCCTTTGGAACCGGTCTACGACTATGGAGAGAACTGTGTGTTGGCCCTGGCTGCTGATTCCCCCGGCTATCGTTCTTCTCAATTTACTGCTTACTGTGCCCAGGGCATAGAAGAGATTGCCCGCCTCCTGGCAGGCAGAACCCTGGTGCTGTTTACCAACCTGCAGCGTATGAAATCAGCCTATCGGGACCTCCGGGTTCCTCTGGGAAAAGAAGGTATCACCCTTCTTTCCAGTCACCTGCATTCCCGACATTTTATGGTGGATTACTTGCGGGAAAATAGCAACACTGTTCTACTGGGCTCCCGCAGCTTCTTTGAGGGAATAGACATCCGGGGATCATCTTTGAGTTGTATCCTGATTGACAAGTTACCCTTTCCTTTTCCCGGCGATCCCTTTTTCCGCGCCCGCAGTGAGCACCTTGCTTCTCTGGGCAGGGATCCTTACCGGGAATTGAGTTTTGCTGCTATGGTTCGTTCTTTCCGCCAACAATTTGGCCGCCTCCTCCGTTCTCCTTACGATTGTGGCTTCGTAGTGGTGATGAGCCAGCTGCACAGTTCTGCTCCTTACTTCTCTGCTATCATGAGGGAACTTCCCCCCGTAGAAATTCTGGAAGCCCCTAGGGAGGAGATCTATACCACTATGGCTTCAAGCTTTGAGGCATGGTCTGCATGGTCTGCCGAGTAATTGGCTCCTCCCTGCTGCAAGGGAAGGGGAGGTTCTACTTGCAGAAGGAGATATGTTATCGATAACGAATTTTTCTAATAATGCCTATAATGCCTCATAAATTGGAAATATACTTTTAACGCATTTAACCACTCGAGTGTTGGTTACCTATATTGAATATGGATAAGCATAGATAAGGTGGTGGAGTTTCTGGGCTTGAGCGGGGATAAGATCAAACAACTGGTGAATACCGCCGATGAAGAGTCCCTGCGGGAGCTTTTCGAGAATTTTTACAGCCGTACTTACGCGGCAGTAATGGCGGTGCTTCGAGATTCCCAGGCCTCGGAAGACGTAACCCAGGAAGCTTTTGTGAAAGCTTTTCAAAAATTGGGAACCCTCCGGGAGCCTTCTCGCTTTGGTGCTTGGTTAACTGCTATTGCTACTAACCTGGCCCGGGACCGCTGGAAAAAGGAAAAGAAATACCTATGGACTGGGGAATTGGAAGGAGGAACCGGCAGCGAAGATAGGGAGGGGCAGGCTGCTGCTGCTTTGTTTTCCAATCCTGCCTCTTGCCGAGCATCTAATGCTACTCCTTCTTCCTCCACCGATTTAACCTCCGGTTCAACTCTTTTATCTTCCGTAGAGGCAGAAGTGTTTCGAAAAGAAGAAGCGGAAATGGTACGTCAAGCCCTGCGGAATCTACCTCCGGAGCATTACCAGGTAGTAATTCTCTATTATTACCACCAGTTGAGGGTGGATGAAATATCCGAATACTGCGGAATCCGGAAAGGTACGGTTAAGTCCCGCCTTTTTCGGGCGCGCCAGCGTTTGTTGGAAACTTTGCCGTCTCGAGCAGAACTCGAAGGGACAGACTTAGGGGAAAATAGTGAAAGCTCAGAACAGAAGTAGGAGAGAAGTAAAAGGGATAAAGCGGTAAAGGGGAACGCGGTGCCTTCCAGGAGTTTTTAGGGAACGGAGGGGTGGTTTTAACCGTCCTAGCGGTAAAGAAAGAAAAGAATAACTCCTTTGGTTCACGGAAAGGGATTTGGTCACCACAGGCTCCCGACCGAGGTTCCTGAAACCAGCGGCAGAGGAGGGTGGGGGTGACGGATAAAAAAGGTAGCTTCTGCTGGCAGTGGTGGCAGTAAGCTCTGGTGTTGCTGGCAATTCAGGGCATTTTTGATTTATCGTTACTACTCAGCCCGTTAAAAAGCAAAGATGGTCAGGTTGCTAATGGCGGTAGTTACGATGCATCTTTTATATTTTTAATAAAATAGTTCCAGGATGAAGAAAAGGATATCAAGAGGCTATATAAAAAGGGAAGGTAGGAAGAAAGGTAGAAAGAAGTAGAAAGAAAGGTAGAAAGAAAAGGGGAGAAAGGGGGAAAAGTATGGTTGGGCGCCGTCGAAAGAACCCCTGGGGTGAAAAGGATTCGGGCCAGGAAGAGGAATCCTCGAAAATCCAGAGGGGTTACTCTGAGCAACCGGATTCAGGGGATGATAACCTGCCTGATCGCGATCAAGAACTCATAGCTTCCGTGTTGGAAGAAGAGCTTTCCCATTTCCAAAAAGAGCCCACCGAACGAGAATGGCAGTCGGTATTCCAAAGGTTGCCCCGACGGAGGCGGCGATTTTTCCCTTGGAGAGCAGCTTCGGTGGCAGCGGCTATCCTATTGATGCTGGTGGGTGGTGCCTACTTGTTCCAGAAGTATTTCCCCTTCCCCTTCCCCTTGGAAGCGCCTGCCCAGCCGGAGGAACAAATGGAGGCGGTGGAGGAAGAAGAAGCTGTAGAAAGGGATCCTCTTCCCGAAGCCGAGGAAGAAGTCCCTCGGTTTTACTTTGAAGCAGCCCCCGGGGAATTCATAGAAGAATCCCGGTTTTCGCTAATGGTGCCCGCCCACATAGGCGAGTATCGCTACCAGGAGACCCTTCCTCCCTCTACCCGGGAATTGGCCTACCTGCTTTATTCCTCACAAGAAGGAGAATCCAGCGGGGATCAGATTTCTGAGACCGTTTTTTTTGCCCGGCATGATGCCATAGGTGGGGTTGGAACTGGTTGCCTGGAAATAAAGGAAAAAAACAGTAGGGACAATACTTGCAGCTCTTCTCTGGCTGTGTTTCGCCTTCCGGAGGATGAAAATCTCCTTAAAGAGAAAGTAAAGGAAGCTAAGAAAGCCAAGGGAGGAAATATAGGAGGCAGCGGGGAAGAAAGTAGCGGGGAAGAAAGTATAGAAGTAAAAAGTATAGAAGTAGTAGGAAGTCAAAATCACTCCTACCAACCCTGGTCAGCTCCCGCTTTTACTTCCCTCGAAGGGGGAATTCCAGGGAGTTTAAGGGAGGCAACTTCCCTGGGAACACTTTTGGATGAGGGGAAGACTGAGGAGAACCCTGGGGAGCTAATTTTGGCTAAAGCAGCAGTGCCTCCTTATCAGGAAAGGGAGGATTTCCTTGCTCAGGCTGAGGAAGACTGGGAAGAAGATTTTACTCCGGTGGAGGCGGAAGAATGGTTAACAGAAGAGAAATCAGAAGCTGAGGCGCGGCAGTTTTCCCGGGAAGCGCCGGAAAGTTTTTGGGAGAAAGTTCATGAGAGGGAAGGGCTTTTTGCAGACCGGGATAAAAATCTACTGATGCTGTGGTGGCTTGCCGACACGGCATGGATGTTGTGGCCGCAGCAAGAAGTTTCTATAGAAGAACTGCTGGAAATATACCAGGGATTGCCTTCTTCCCTGAAGAGGTGAAGGTTCCCCTGACATGAATCTTTGTAGAATAGAGGTTGCCCTGTAATTTCCGGAAGTTACAGGTAAATATCCATAAAATTTGAGCTCCAGGATAGCAGGGGAGGGAGGTGGCTCGAATGGAAATGGCGGTAGAAACCTGGGGACTTACCAGAAAAACCAGAAAAGGAATCCCGGTAGACAACCTTTACCTGCGGATACCCTGGGGAAGTTCTTATTGTCTTTTGGGTCCTCCCGGAGCAGGAAAGACCGAAATATGCAAGCTTCTCCTGGGCATAAAAAAAGCTACCGCGGGGGGAGGGTTTTGCCTGGGCTTCGATCTCACCCGGGAATCCCTAAGCATTCGTGAACGGTTGGGTTATGTAGAAGAGAATCCCGTTCTTTATTCAAACCTGAGGGTGAGGGAGATGGTGGATCTGTGCCGCAGTTTTTATGGGCCCTGGCAGAAAAACTTACAGGAAACCCAAGGGTCGGAAGGGGGTTCTGCTGATAAATTATGGCAGGACAATCTTTGGCGAGAAGAAACCCTGTGGATTGCTCTCCGGCAGGTAGGGGTAGAGGCAGAGGATCGGGTATACCAACTCTCATCGGCCCACAAAAGCCTGCTTGCTCTGCTGCTGGCTTTGGCTCCCCGCCCGGAACTTTTAATAGTGGAAGAGCCCTCTCTTCAATACGATATTTGCACCAGGGGTGTATTTTTTTCACTGTTGCAAGAACAGATGCAGGACCTAAACTGCGCAGTGCTGATAACTTCCCGCTGGTGGGGGGAACTGGAAAGACAGACCGATACAGTAGGTCTATTGAGTCAAGGGCGGCTCCAGGGAACCCTTTCCTCTCCAGAGCTCTCTTCTCGGCTTTTACCGGAGGAGAGGAAAACCCATATCCGCCTTGCTTTTTCTGAAGCTCCTCCTGAGCAGTTTTTTGAACATCCCCATCTCCAGGAGGTCCGGAAAGAGGAAGAAGGCACCTATCTTTTGGTTGCCATACAGAATTCGGAAGACTTGCGGGAGCATGTTAGGCAATTTTCTCCCCAGGCATGGGAGGAATTGTTCCCCGGGGCGGAAGAGTTGCTGGCTCTTTATTCCAAACCGGAGGAAGGTTAAAGGAAGAAAACTATACGCAGCAGAATAAAGGAATGGAGTTAAAGGCAGTTATAGAAAAACCATAACCTAGAGGGGATTCCACCTTATTAGGGGATAATTAACCTGTTAATATATGTAAGTTTACTGTTAGGGAAGGCAATATAACCGGAATAAAGGAGATAGCAATTGATAAACGGAGGACTGTGGTTCAAAGAGGTGAAGGAACAAGCCAGGCTGGCGGTTCCCTTGGGTTGTTTGCTAGCGGGAGCGGGAATCCTGTCCCCTCTGGTTTTCCCCTGGGTTTCCGGGTGGTTAGCGGAAGAATGGGGAGGGATTCCCCTCCTGGTAAGTGCCGGTAAGGTAAAGTGGTTACCCGCCACTTTTTTCAACTATTCCTGGATACTGTGGACTACGTTACTGGGAGGATTGCTGTCCCTTTTTTCCCTGTTGATAGGCGCCAAGTCTCTGGCAGGAGAAATCCGCGGTGGCACCGCAGTGTTCTTATCCAGCAAGCCCGTTTCTCCCCGGGAAGTGGTTACCACTAAATTCTTTGCCGGCATTTTTTATCTGTTTATGCTGGTGCTGCTGCCTTCCTTCCTTTTTTCCCTTGCCGCTATATTTTCGGGACTCTCATTTTACCTGGTTCCTTTTTGGACCAGTTCTTTGATATGTTTGGTGGGAGTAATGGCAGTTTATGCAGGAGGACTTTTCTTTTCTTCTCTTCACCATAATCCCTGGTGGGCCGGCCTGTCGGCTCTGGTCTTTTGGGTATTAATTTCTCTTCCCGGCTTTTTGGTAAGTGCCCATTCCTACTCTTTCTTTTATTATTTGCGCTCCCTGGGGTATTTTTTGGAAGGACAAACTGCCTTTATCCCTCTGGGGGTGAACTTGGTGACCGCTTTTCTTTTTTATGAGGTATCCGTGTATGCCTGGGAAAGGAGAGAACTGTAAGCGGGAAAGAAATCCAGTTCAACCGGAATCAAGTTCACCCGGGCTTAATTAATGCAGGGAGTGCTCTTCTCGCTTGCGGAGGAGACCATTACCTTTTTGCGGAAAAAGCGTTGAACTGAGCTGGTAAGAGAGGATAAAATATAGTTGCGTGGAATAAATTAAAAATCAGGAGGGAAGGCAGTGGATCGAGAAAAATCATCCTTAGGTTTGGATTTAAACGTAGCCGGTTTGCTGTGTTACATTTTGGGCTGGATTACAGGAATAGTGTTTCTGGTAGTGGAACAGGAAAGCCGTTTCGTTAAATTTCATGCCCTCCAATCCATCGTAGTGTTTGGGGCCCTTACGGTGGTTTACATCTTCATTGGCATTTTGCAGAGCATTTTTAACTTAATTTTTATGGGCGTAGGAGTGCTGCAGGCCCTTTTTGCCGGGGTTTTCAGTGTTATTTCTATCGTGCTTTTCTTGGGAGGCTTAATTCTGTGGCTGATCCTTATGCTTAAAGCCTATCAAGGCGAAGCCTTCAAGCTTCCCTTGGTGGGAGATATTGCCGAAAAGCAGGCCGGCTGGTAAGGGTAATATGGTGAACTTTGTTCCCTGCTAAAATTTGGGGAAATACGGTTGGAAAGATATTGAACCAAAATGGGGTTATCTCAACCCGGGGATTATTCAACTAACGGCTTCAGAGGAGGAGCCGGCTCGAAACCATCCAGCCTTTCGACAATTTTATCTGTGACTGGTGCAATCCGCTCGAACTTGGAACCGGGAATGGAGTACTCTTCTGGAGTCCCCTCCAGCAGGTAGTGGATGGGGATGACCTGGTAACGGTGGTCCCGGTTAACCCAGGTCAACAGGTACTCAGCGCTGGCTACCTCTGCTTCTTCATCCGGACCCTGTTTTTTCAGGTGCACCTGGGGGACTAAACCGTACTTCACTTCTTCGGTAGGAATGGAACCCGGGATGTAGTGCTGGTTAGAAACAAAATTTCCCATAGAATATATCACCAGGGCTTCGTTTTTTTCACCCTCTTCGTTTTCTGCTGACAGGTATTCCATGGGCTGAATTACGTGGGGATGGGAGCCGAAGATCACGTCCGCCCCTGCAGCGGTCACCATCTTTGCCTGTTCTTCCTGGGAAGGGTGGGGTTCAAACTGGTATTCTTGCCCCCAATGCATGTAGACTGCCACCAGGTCGGCTCCTTCCCGGCGGGCCCGGTTTACGTCTTCCTCCACTTCTTTCCGGGCTTCTTCCATCCCTTCTTCGGTGTTTACCTCCAGCAAGTTAACCATGTAATCCCTGCCGCCGGGAAGGGGGATGCCGTTGGTGCTGTCGGTATAAGCCAGGAAGGCCACCTCCAGGTCGTTGGCTTCCATGATCAGCGGCTCCTTCCTTTCTTCTTCGCTGCGGGCAGTGCCAAAAGCTTTCAGCCCTGCATCTTCTACTACTTCCCTGGTTCGGTCTACTCCCTTTTCCCCCTGATCCAGGGAGTGGTTGTTGGCAGTAGCCAGCAGATCAAAACCCGCGTCTTCCAGGTCGTAGGCCAGTTGGTCGGGGCTGTTGAACAGGGGATACCCACTGTACCCTCCATTGTCTCCTCCTGCCAAAGTGGTTTCCAGGTTGGCTGCTGCCAGGTCGGCATCTTCCAGGTAGGGAGCAATATATTTAAAACTGGGGCTAAAATCGAATCCCCCCTCGGAAAGCCGGGCGTCTGTAATTTGGGGAGTGTGGCACATTACATCTCCCACTCCCAGGATAGTTGCTTCCAGAGGATACCTGTCCTCTTCTTGTTTAGTTTCGCCGCTGTTTTCCTGAGGGGAGCGGGAAGCGGGAGGTGCAGTTTCGTCATTCTCTGCTTCATCTGGGGTTAGGAACCAGTTGAAAAAGGGGGGTGTTCCCTCACTGCCCCAAATGCCTGCTCCCAACAGTATCAGCAACGGTAGTGCCACCAGGGCTATTTTTTTCAAATCCAACACCTTCCCTTTTGGCAGTTCCCCCGATTAGCACGGGAACATAAAGTTACATTTTAAGTAACCACTCAGTCTATCAATTTTCTATCAGGTTGCTAATAGTTCCGGGTCACTCCGCTATTAGCGACCTGACCATCTTCGCTTTTTAACGGCCTTAGTAGTAACCATTTTAAAGAAATTGTATCATTTTTAAAAAATTGAATAATTGAAGTTACTGTATTGTAGTTACAGTTCAGTATAACATAAAGTTCTGATTCAGCCCATTCCCTTTTGCCAGAAGCAGAGCATCTGATAGCCAGAAAGAATTTCTTATGGAGTTTTTAAGCTGGGCCTGACCCCTTCTGGGCTTAGGTCCTTAGGGAGCCTTGGCTTTCTTGCCCACTCCTTCCTGAATTATTTGGTTAGGGAAAGTGGTAGTATTTTTTGTGGTAGTAGTTTTTATGGAAATTTTTAAAGAATACTTAGTATAAATAACAAAGGGGTCTCACCTTTGCCCATAAGGTAACCATCCTGAGAGAGGTAGAGATTCCTTATGAAGATAATGGGTCGAGTATTTTTATTTGCACTTTTGCTATTGCACTCCAGCGAAGAGAGGAGTAAAATATCCTTTGAAAGCTCTACAAAACTGTTGAGCGCGGGTGAGCCGTATTGTTGCTAAGGGGCAACAAATGCTCCCCTACCATCAGATTTTTAAAGGAAGCCATTATTGATAGGAGGGTGTT
>CAZXDQ010000033.1:0-11262 GCA_964639405.1 uncultured Syntrophomonadaceae bacterium
GATAATTTTCCAAATCATGAACCTGTATTTCATTATCGAAATGGCCAATGTTACAAACAATAGCCTGATCTTTCATCTGAGCCATATGCTCGGCTGTAATTACGTCTTTATTGCCAGTAGCGGTTACGTATATGTCAGCATGGGGTAGGGCATCCTCAATAGTTACTACAGAGTATCCAGCCATGGTTGCCTGAAGGGCACAAATGGGATCGACTTCAGATACCATTACTTTTGCTTTAAAGGCGGCCAGAGCCTCAGCTGAACCTTTGCCTACGTCGCCAAACCCAGCAACAAAGGCAGTTTTTCCTGCTATCATCACGTCCGTAGCTCTTTTAATACCGTCTATTAAGCTTTCCCGACAGCCGTAGATGTTATCAAATTTACTTTTTGTTACGGAATCGTTAACGTTGATGGCGGGGAAAAGCAGTTCCCCATTCGCTTCCATTTGGTAGAGTCGGTTTACCCCAGTGGTAGTTTCTTCGCTGACCCCTCGCATTTCTGGCACTACTTGATGCCAAAAATTGGGGGATTCTTCCAGGGTCTCTTTTAGTAGCTGATGGACCATTTTTAATTCGGGATGAGATACGGGCTGTTCCAAAATAGAAGGATCTTTTTCTACCTGGTAGCCTTTATGGACCAGCATAGTAGCATCTCCACCGTCGTCCACTATTTGGTTAGGACCGGATCCATCTGGCCAGGTGAGGGCTTTTTTAGTGCACCACCAGTAATCTTCCAGGGTTTCACCTTTCCAGGCAAAAACCGGAACTCCTTGGGGGTTCTCAGGAGTTCCTCCTTTTTCAGGAGGCCCTACGATGACAGCGGCGGCAGCGTGATCCTGGGTAGAGTAAATATTACAGCTTGCCCAGCGTACGTCTGCTCCTAAAGTAACCAGGGTTTCAATTAATACGGCGGTTTGAATAGTCATGTGTAGACTTCCGGTAATTTGAAGCCCTTGCAGAGGTTTCTTGTCAGCGTACTCCTCCCGGGTAGCTATTAAACCCGGCATTTCTTTCTCTGCAATTTCAATTTCTTTCCTTCCCCAATCAGCCAAATTTAAATCTGCAGCTGCATAATCCATTACTTTGCTCATTACTTATAATTTCCTCTCCTTTTATTATTTTCTTACTGGCGTTTTGTTAATAATATCTTTAAGCTGAGTTTTTCTATTATAGGTTTTTAATAACATTTTAACCTGACATTTCTTGAAGATGCGCCAGCAAAATAGTTATTCGTCAGCAAACTTATGGTTTGCTGTTTGCTCAAGATGGAGGCGACAGCACCTTTAAACTGAGGTAAAACAGTTTTCTTGTTCTTGAATTATTGAATTTATAAAAAATCACTTTTTTGAATAGCTCCTCGAAGCTTGGCAGCGGTTTCTTCTTCAAACTGAGCTCCCGACTGTTGAACTACCTGGGAGGCAATAAAGGAAGCCAATTTTCCCGCTTCTTCAGTGGAATAGCCTTTAGAGATTCCATAGAGGAAGCCCGCAGCATAGTTGTCTCCTGCCCCGGTGCTGTCTACTGCCTGAACAGAAAAAGCGTTAATTTTAACGCATTCTTCTTCCCGGCAGGCAATGTGAGAACCCACTGCTCCTTCTTTAACTGCAGCCACCTCACAGCCTTCCGCCAGATCCTTAGCTGCTTGGTGAGCATCATCGTAACCTAATAATAATTTGGCCTCTTCCTGATTGGCCAGTACTACGTCTATGCTTCCGTCCAGTAACTTTAAGAAATCTTGGCGATGACGCTCTACTGCGAAAGGATCAGCCACATCAAAAACTACTTTAGTGCCCGCCTTTCGGGCAGTGTTGATAGCAGCAGTAAGGGCATTTTTTTGTGAATCAGTGTCCCACATGTAGCCGGTAAAGTATAGATAATCCGCAGCAGAAATTTTGTCGTGTTTTACATGTTCCTCCCCAAAATTTTGGCAAACTCCTAATCGGGTGCTCATGGTCCTTTCATGATCCGGGGTAACTAACACGATGCAGCTTCCAGTGTCTCCAGGATATACGGAGAGATCTGAGGTTACATTTTGCTCCTGTAGGCGGTTTTGGTATATTTCGCCCAGTTCGTCATTTCCCACTATTCCTGCCAGAGCAGTTTTGGCACCTAAGGCTGCCAGGGTTATCATAGTATTGGGTGCCGATCCTCCACAGGAGTATCTTTTCTCTCGATCTACCAAGTATTGAAGAATATGATTCCCCCGCTCAGAATCAATTAATTCCATGGTGCCTTTGTTAAGCTTCAGTGTTTCTAGTTCTTCATTACTAACATAAGCTAACACATCAATGAGAGGGTTTCCGATTCCGTAAATTTCAACCCTATCGCTCATGGCATCTCCCCCAACCTGTAAAAGAAATTTCCTCGGACACGTGCAGTAAAAATGGCCCGAATAAGGCCACTGAAATGTAAGCAAAATGCACTGTGCCGAGGGCACTGAATTTATAAATTTTGTTCAACGTGTAAAAAAGTATAGCAGTAATTCATGGAAAGTGTCAATTTAGGTAACAAAGGATAGAATATTTTAATTGACTCCTACATGGAGTGAACGTGGGTTAGCACTATTCTCTGTTACAATTTTACTGTTGCACTTCTTAATACTGTAATTTCCTAATAAATAAGAAGTAGTAATTAAGCAGATTTATTAGATTTATTTATTACAAAGGTTGTTTAGCAGATGGCTGTTTAGCATCTGTTTTAAAGGGGTTATCATTTCATAGTTTGTGAGATCGAAATGTACCGGGGTGATGGATATATTTTGGTTTTTAATAGCGTGTACGTCGGAACCTTCTTCCTGGACATCTTCCAACTCTCCTGCCAGCCAGTAGTAACTTCTACCCCGGGGATCTATTCTCTTTTGAAAAGTATTGCGATATCTTCTAGCCCCTAGTCGGGTAACTTCTATTCCTTTGATATCTTCCATGTTGCCTGGAGGCACGTTGATGTTTAAAAGAGTACTTTTGGGGAGATCTTCTTTCCACAGAAAGGGAAGCAGCTTACAGACAAGTTGGGCGGCTATTTCAAACTGAGGATTTTTAACTTCAGTATGGGAAATAGCTATAGATGGAATTCCCAACACCACCCCTTCGGCAGCAGCAGAAAAAGTACCGGAGTATAATACGTCGGTCCCCAGATTACTTCCCCGGTTTATGCCCGACACTACGGCTATAGGTTTTTCGTCTAACATGTACTCCACTGCTAATTTTACGCAGTCAGAAGGGGTCCCGTTAACTGACCAGCACCGTAGTTTGGAATTGTGTAGATAGCGAACTCTTTCTACCCGGAGGGGACGGTGCATGGTAATGGCATGACTGGTGGCACTTTGCTCGTGGTCCGGAGCTATGATGTAAAACTCCAGTTCATCACCGAACTGTTGAAAAAGCTGTTGGCTCAGTATCTGGATTCCCTCTGCAAAAACCCCATCATCGTTGGTAATTAAAACACTCTTTTTCAAATTCCCATCCTCCTTCATATCAACAAGCTAGCTGCTGTTAACCAGTTTATCGCCCAACTCTTGAGCGTGAGCCAGGATTCTTTCTTCATCTAAAGTTAAAAGCTCTCCTTTTTCCATAAGAATTTGTCCGTTTACAGCCGTAAAATCCACGTCGGAGCCGGTGGCAGAATAAACCAGGTTAGCCAGCAGATCGTGGGCGGGCCTCATCCGGGGCGAATTTAGATTGATGCCAATGAGATCTGCCAGGTAACCTTCTTTTAGTTTGCCCAACTTATTTAAAAACAACACTTCCGCTCCTCCAGTGGTAGCTAATTTAAAGGCCTGAGGGGCGTCCATTAAAGTAGGCTCTTGATGGTAACCTTTGGGGAGTAAAGCTGCTAACCTCATCTCTTCGAACATGTCCAGGTTATTGTTGCTGGAAGCGCCATCGGTGCCTAAACCCACTTTAATTCCCCTCTGGAGCATTTCCGTTACCGGAGCTATGCCACTTCCTAACTTCAGGTTGCTCCCTGGATTGTGGGATACTCCTACTTGCTTTTCAGCTATGATATCCAAATCTTCCTGAGTCAAATGGACGCAGTGGGCTGCTATTACCGGCTGATCCAGAAAGCCCAAATGGTTCAGTTGTTGGGTGGGGGATCTGCCGTAACTTTTTACTGTGTTGTCGAACTCTTCTTGGGACTCGGAAAGGTGTATTTGTAAAGGCATATTTTTAGACTGGGATATTTCAATAACCTGTTCCAGGTAGTCTGGAGGACAGGTGAAGAGGGCGTGGGGACCCAAAATAATAGAAATCCTGCCTTCGCCAGAGCCGTGCCATTTATCAAACAGGTAATTAGAATAGTTGATTGCTTCGTTTTTATTATCTAAAATTCCCAGCAATCCCTGAGAAATTACGGCTCTAATACCGCTTTCTTTTACAGCCCTGGCAGCTTCTTCCATGTAAAAATAGAGGTCAGTAAAGGTAGTAGTTCCGCTTTTTATCATTTCTACAATACTTAACAAGGTGCCCCAGTATATTTCTTCCTCAGTAAGTTTAGCTTCTATAGGCCAAATTTTCTCTTCCAACCATTTCATGAGGGGCAGGTCATCGGCATAACTACGAAAGAGGCTCATGGCAGCGTGTCCATGAGTGTTTACCATTCCGGGTGCAAGTAGAAGATGGTCGCCCCGGACTTCTTTATAGCTTTCCATAAAATGGGAAGGAGGGGTGCCTTCCCCTATTTCTTTTATGTACTTGTTTTCTACTGCCAAGTATCCCCGGGGTATAACTCGGTAAGATTGGCGGTTTTCCTTTTCCCTTGCAGGCTCATCAGTTATGATAGATGCTCCATTAATTATCCAGCGGCTACTACTCACTTTGGGAACACCTTCCTTTTATTAGGTTTATTGTTTATTTAAGAACTCCTGAGGAGTTTGGGGAGATTTAATTACTCCCTTTTCAGTGATGATTCCCGTAATAAGATAAGCAGGGGTGACATCGAAGGAAGGATTGTATGCCTGGACTTCTCGCGGCGCCACTGGCACATTCCTCCACGCCTTGATTTCTTCTCCGTTCCTTTCTTCAATTTGAATACTCTGTCCCTTTGGAGTAGAGATGTCAATAGTAGAAACAGGTGCAGCTATATAAAAGGGTAGCCCTGCATGGTGGGCTAAAACTGCTAGAGAGCAGGTTCCAATTTTATTGGCAGTGTCTCCATTGGCAGCTATTCTATCTGCCCCTACTATTACTGCTTCTACTTGCTTCTGTAAAATCAAATGCCCAGCTGCGCTGTCAGCAATGAGAGTAACCGGGATGCCGTCGGTCAGAAGTTCGAAAGCAGTAAGACGTGCTCCCTGGAGATAAGGCCTGGTTTCATTAGCATATACCATTTTTACTTTCCTTTGTTGATGGGCTGACCGAATAACTCCCAGTGCAGTGCCCCATCCGGCGGTAGCAAGTGCTCCGGCGTTACAATGGGTAAGCAACCGATTCTTTCCTTCAAAAAGCTCTGCACCGTTATTGCCCAGTTGATGGTTAATGCTTACGTCTTCTTTCTGCATACGGAGAACTTCTGCTTCCCATATAAGAGCGTTTTCCCGGGGAGAAGCATTTTTATCTGCTTTTTCCCAGAGCCTTCGTAGTCCCCAGGATAGATTTACTGCGGTGGGCCTAGAGGCTTCTAACTTGCTATATGCAGTTTCCATGTAACGCCAAAACTCCGGTAGATTAGAAGAATGTTGGCTCCTATAAAATGCTTCTGCCGTTAAACCAAAAGCCCCGGTAATTCCAATTGCAGGAGCTCCCCTTACTACCATATTAGCAATGGCAGAAACTACCTGAGATGCCCGGCGATACCTTCTGTAAACTATCTGGTGGGGAAGCATCCGCTGATCTACTAATTTCAGGATTTTTCTTTCCGCATCCCAGTAAAACGTCGGGAACATCTTATTCTCCTTTGCCTGAGGCATTCGCAAATTCCCCTGCCACCTGGAAATGTTGTCCAAAACTGCTGCAAAGGCATTGGCTAGAGGGAAGAGCTTCTTCTATAAGAGCAGAGAAAAGCTGATTAACTTCATCCTTTTTGGCTTCCATAACTTCTACTACCTCGTCGTGGGTTAGAGGGTGGGAGGAAATTCCTGCTGCATAATTAGTGACCAGGGCCACGGTAGCATAGCATAATCCTGCTTCCCTTGCTAACACAACTTCTGGCACATTGGTCATTCCTACTAAATCTCCTCCCCATCTATGAAACATATTAATTTCAGCGGGAGTTTCAAAGCGGGGCCCCTCCGTACATACATAGGTGCCGCCGTCAATCATGGGAAGCTGCTGCTGTTTTCCCTTTTTGAGAATAGTGGAGCGAAGGGAAGGGCAGTAGGGGTTGGAAAAATCAGTATGTACTACTGGTTGATCCGGACCGCTGAAAAAAGTTGAAGCTCGGGATTTGGTAAAGTCTATAAATTGGTCAATGACCACCATAGACCCGGGGAACATTCCTTTTTGCAGGGACCCCACTGCTGCCGTAGAAACTACGTTTTGCACCCCTAACCACCTTAAAGCGCTGATATTGGCCCGGTAGTTAATTTCGTGAGGGGCGACGCCGTGATTTCCTCCATGCCGCGCCATAAAATAAATTTTTCTGTTGTGGGAATGTCCTTCCTGGAGCTGAACCTCTCCATAATTAGTTTTTACTTGAAGTGGCTTCAGCTGATCCGCTAAATCCAGACTGTAAACTCCTGTGCCGCCAATAAATGCTATGGGATCGGTCAATAAAATTCCTCCTGTAATTTTCTTTCATTTTATTTCATTCTTCAAGTGTCATTAATTCGTGAGATTACACTATAATTCCTTCTTTTTTCAACATTAACTGTGCAGGAAGCAGTTCTTGATCATTATTTTCATATACATAAAGGAAAAGCTCACCAACGTTGTTGAACATGGAATTATGAGGGGGCATGAGATTCCTGGAAAAGCGATGATTAGATGGAGTAAAACCACCAGGACGTAGTTGGATCTGGGTCCTAAAGAATGGTTTTGGGGTGGGAGTGTAAACAATAGTCAACTTTAACACAATAAAATACCGGTATTTCCGGTATATTTAGGAATTTAATTGTAGGCAGGTAGAGAAATTCCAAGCAGTTTGGACAGGAAAATAGTTAGTGTTATGTGGTTTTTTTATCCATGTCCAGCCTATATCACGTAGTGGGGGTAACCTCCGGAATTTTGCTGTTTTTCTCTCTGCCTTTGGGCTAGATCTTCCAGGGTAGTATTTGATAATACTTCAACCATATTTTCGTTTAGTTTACACCAAAGCTCTCGAGTGGCGCAGATTTCGGAGCGCTTACATATTTCTTCCTTATCTACGCAGGGCACGGGGGCCAACGAACCTTCTACCGCTTGAACTGCCTCCAGGGCGGTTATTTTTTCAGGAGACCGGGAAAGCATATAACCCCCTCGATTTCCCCGTAGTGTTTGTACAATGTCTCGATTGCGTAATGGAGCCATCAATTGTTCCAGATATTTATCAGATATATTTTGCCGGCGGGCAATTTCTTTTAACATATAAGGACCTTGGCCGTAATGCAGCGAAAGCTCTACCAAGGCTCTAAGTGCATAACGGGCTTTAGTGGAAAACTGCATTTTTTATTCCTCCTCCCGGAACCGCTAACTAAAGCTGAGTTTTTATATTTAATTACATGGTATTTTATTAATAGGACGGTGTCAATCGGGGTATAGAAGATAGTGTGTACAGAAGTAGGCTCGGTTATTTTCGGTGATGGTGATTTCTTTCCAAAGCTTGGTAGTCTACTGTAGTTGATTATGTGATGGTTTGCTTTAATTTGGTAGTACTTGCAAGCTAGGTGAAATAAAGGGAGGTATAATTTGCAAGGGATCAAGTCCTAATTTTAGTGCATATTTCCCCTCTAGATTAGTTACTGTAAGCTGAATAACGAGAAAATATGAGTGTTTTAACGGATATAATGAAGGAGATGCTGGATAATGATTATATTCTAGAAGCTTCTGTAGTTTATGTAGGTTCTTTGTTATAATTACATTAAATTCTTTATAAAAATTGGTGATTAACCAGCACTAATTACGCCAAACTTAAGGTGTGTATCTTGATTATGAAATTTTTTGATTTATTTCCCGAAAATCTTTTTACCCTTTTTGCTTCCCCTAATCGGGAAATTTACGCTGAAGCACTAATGGTAGTTTACCGTCAATATCGTCAAGAAACGGTTCTTACCAAACAGGATCTGGTTTCTCGACTCATTGCCCATATGGAAAATAGAATGCTGGACATGCAGGAAGAGGATAACGGGGGTGAGGGTATCCCTTACCAGCTGGGGGAAGAAATAGATCTTTCCTCCCGAGCCCATTTTTTGTTACGTCGTTTTCTGGACACTAGATGGCTAGAAGTAGAAGCAGACCCCACTACTTTTGAAGAGTGTTACGTGTTGCCTGGTTACGCATCCAAGCTGCTGGGCCTTTTTTACGAACTTCTTTACGGTCGACCGGTTGAATACCGGGGCTTTGTTTACTCTACCTATTCTAACCTGCGGATGGCAGACCAGGAGAGACAGCACCTTTATGAAGCTCTGCAAAATGCCCTCCATTCAACTCGGCAGCTATGGGCCAGCTTACAGGAACTGCTCCACAACATTCGCTTTTATCACCAGCGGCTCCAGGAGCAAGAAGAAATCAGGGAAATATTAGAAGAGCACTTTGATCGGTTTAGGGCGCAAATTTCTGATCGGGTGTACCACCCGGTCAAAACCTCCGATAGTGTACACCGCTTCAAGTATCACATTCTCTCTATACTCAAAGACTGGAAAGAAGATCCTGAAGTGTTGGAGCAGTTAACCCGTTCCGCCCTGGAAGAAGAGGAATTTCAGGAGGAAAAAGAAGCCAGGGTAGGAGTGATGCGAACCCTGGAAGAAATTGTGGATACCTACGACCGACTGGATGATTTGCTCCGCCAGGTGGATCGTAAAAATTCTGCTTATACCAGGGCGTCGGTAGAGCGGATGCAGTATTACTTGAATCGGGATAGGGATCTGCGCGGCAAACTGGTTGAGGTACTCAAAAATTTTTCTTCCTTGCAAAACAAGGGTGCCGCAACTCCCCTGGAAGAAGCCGCGTCCAACTTGCCTCTTTCTTCTGTAGGTTATCTGGACGAGTATTCTCTTTATCGGGAACCCCGTCGCAAACGGGAACATTACCCCACTGAAGAGCTTCCAGAGGAGGTGTCCAGGGAAGAGCTGGACCGGGAGATGAATGAGTTTAAGGAAAGATTGCAGAAGGTTTTTTCCCACCGCAAGGTGTTGGAATATATGGTAGAACAACTTAACGAAAGAGATCCTTTGACTTCTCAGGAGTTAAAACTTTCCGGCAGTGAAGATTTTATTAAATTGTTGTTGGCGGTGGCCAAGAGTGATGAGGACCACCTCCCCTATCATATCCAATTTCAGGAAGGTTACGTGGAGGTAAACGGTTGCCGCATACCAAAGATGAGTATAAAATCTGTGCCCCGGCACTTTAAAGAATTCCGGAAGGGGGTGTCCCAGGATGACCATGACCTCATGGAGCGAAGAGTGGAATCAGCTAAGCGACCGGGATAAAGAACAATTTGCGCGGGTGGTAAATCTGCTTTTTGAAAAGACTTTTTTATTGCGTGAAGTGGTAGACTCCAGGGAGCTGAGGGTGCATTTGAGCCCCGATTTTCGCTTTTTGGAGCGTCACAGCCACCTCTTTCGGGAATACCTTAAAGTTTCAGGCTGGGGACTACAGCTGGATGATGATTTGGGAGTAGCTGCCCTTTATCACCTGGAAGAACATAACCGCAAACATCTGGATAAAAACACCACTTATTTTCTTTATGTGCTACGACTGATTTATGAAGAGCAAATGGAAAAACTGTCTTTGCGTAAAGAAGCCCGCACTACTGTGGGAGAAGTCTTGGAGAAAATGTTTTACCTGGGGTTGTTGGAGAAAAAACCCTCGGAGCAGCTCCTTCGGAGATGCTTAAGTTATCTTAAAGGGATCAACATTATAGACAAGCTGGAAGGAGCCTGGACCCACCTGGAAACCCGCCTGGTGATTTATCCTTCTATTGTATTGTTGGTTACTCCTGATAAAATTGAGAGCCTGTTTCGGATGGTTAGGGGGGACCAGCGAGAAGGCGAAGAAATTCCAGATTTTCAGGTGGATTTTGAAATAGAAGAAGACACTGGGGGAGATGTTCAAGATTATGATCATGATGATGTAGAAAATATAGAGGATGATCTGGGTGAGGAAAATATAGAAGAAAGCGTAGAGGAAGGGATGGATAAAAGCTAAAAAAGATAGGGGGAAGGGAAAATTATTTTTGGTTAGGTGTATTTTTCGCTTATACGGAATACAACCGTAAGCCTTCTATGGCAGCATATCCAGCAGTATTAACAATAATTATTTGTTACTATCTGATATCATCATTAATTTTTTGAGAAAGGGGAACTGCTTGCCTTGAAACTTTTACGCAAGATGCTTCTGCTCAACTGGCATTATTTTCATTACGAGTTGCTTGACTTTAAAGATTTGACCTTTATTACCGGTAAAAACGCTTCTGGTAAGTCTACTATAATAGACGCTCTGCAAATAGTGATGCTGGGAGACACCCGGGGTGGTTTCTTCAACAAAGCTGCCAATGAGTGGTCCAACCGGACTCTAAAGGGATATTTACGGGGAGAAGTTTCTGAGGACGAGCAGGAAAAGATGGTTTATTTGAGGGAAGGCAACTTCTCCAGTTATATTGTATTGGAGTTCGAAGATACCGTAAAAAAGAATAGTTTTTGTTTGGGAATTGTTTTCGATGTTTATGCGGAAGGAGATATTCGGCACCGATTTTTTTATCTGAAAGCTCCTATTCCCGAAGGACACTTCATTATAAAGGAAGGTGAAACCCGGCGCGCTTTAAATTTGCGGGAGCTGAGAGCCTATTTGGATGCCCATTACTCCAAGAAATACCAGTTTTGTGAAAGCAACCAGGATTACCGCGACTTGATGAGAGGAGTGCTGGGGCATCTGAACGAAAAGTTTTTCCGTTTGTTCCGCAAAGCGGTCCCCTTTAATCCCATTGTTAATATTAAGGAATTTATTACCGACTTTATTTGCGAAGAGGAGAATAAGGTGGAAGTATCCCACATGCAGGAGAATATCCGCCAGTACAAACAGCTGGAGGCTGACCTGGATCGGGTACAGAAACGCATGGAAGCTCTGGAAGAAATAGAAAACAAACACAGTGAATACTGCCGCGAGCGAGATCTCTACTACATGCACAGTTACCT
>CAZXDQ010000034.1:0-10943 GCA_964639405.1 uncultured Syntrophomonadaceae bacterium
CGTAATACTGCCGAGCTTCTTCATCCCACTGGGGTTCCACCTCCCTGGCTTCCAGTTCCTGCTCAATTTGCTCCATGGATAAAGCTTCCGAGGTTACCTCTACTTCGCCGTGCTCTGGATGGTACGCTTCTTCTTCTCCTAAATCTTCCAGTTCTTCCTTTTCGGCGTCAATTTCCCAGCGGTAAGTGTAAAAGGGTACTCCCAGCAGAAGCTGCTCCGCTGGAACTTCTTCCAACACTTCCTGCAGGCCCTCTTCTACCCAGGGAAGGGAGGCTACGGATCCCGGTTTCGGGGAGGCGTCCCAGTGCTCGTCGTAGGCCATCAGGGCGATGTAATCGGCAGCTTCAGCCAGGGCTTCCCGGTCGTAATTCAAACTGTAATATTCTGCCAGGGTGATCATGGTGACGTCCACGGAAATAACCAGACCCTCCGCTTCCGCCAGGGAAGAGAGTTCCCGCACCAGCTGGGTGAAGTGGTCCCGGTAGCGGTAGTGGAAGTTTTCAAAGTCTACGTTGATGCCATCCAGGTCCAGGAGCCGGGCGTGGGCCAGCAGCTGGTTGATAAAGTTCTGACGGCGGGAAGAGCTCTCCAGCATCTCTGCAGTAATTTCCGGGTCGAAATCGTTGGACACCAGTCCCCACACCTGGTAATCCCTTTCCCGGGCCCACTCTATGTATTCGGGGTCTGCCCGGTTTCCCACGTTGCCTTCTCCGTCATCCAGGTAGAACCAGGTGGGGGATACCACTTCCGTGGGACCCAGGTCTCCAATTTCATCCACATCAGGAGGCTGGTAGGCGAATTCCCACACCATGGTTATAGGATGGGATGGAACGGGGGCTTCTTCGGGGTCTTCTTCGGCGGAGGGGGTTCCCTGGTTTTCCCGTTTTTCTTCCGAGTAGTAATAATCTGCCACCGTGAAATCGTCCCGGTGGAGGTATCCCAAAACTCCCTGTTCGGTGCGCACCCGCACCCATTCTTTCTCTGCTACTTTTTCTTCTTCTTCCAAATAAAGGAGGTCCCCTGCTTCCAGGATTTCCAGATATGGAGAGCGGAAGCGGGGTTGGCTCCTCAGTCGGCTCTGGGAAGAAGTAACTTCTCCCCCATAAGCAGTGTCTTTGGCGGGGCGATCTATTACCACAGTTTGGCTTTCCGGGTGGTGTTCCACCTCAATCTGGTAGTAATCGGAGAGGAACAGCAGGGGGAGAAATAACTCTCCATCCCTTTCCTGGAGGGGGAATTCCAGTTCCAGGGGTTCCAGGTTCACCTGGGCTTCGGTTTCTTTACTTTTCATGTGAATGAGGCGGTCCTCGGTAGTGATTACCGCGGTGCTTTCTTCCTGGTCCCAGTGAAAATGGGGATCCAGGTATTCCTTTAAAGGTTCCACCTGGAGGTATATTTCGCGCTCTGCTGGCAGCACTTTTCCTTCTCCCAGGTCCTTGTCCCCAATTACCAGCATCGGCTCTTCAGCCCAGGCAACCTGCTGGTAAGCAGGAGCATAATAGAAAATAACCCCTGCTCCTGCCAGCAATAGCAACCATACCAGCAGGAAGTACGGCCTTTTATTTCTTCGGTTTATTTTTCTCTTTTCAGCTGCCAATCGGTTAGCCTCCGGGATGTTGATTTTTCCCCAAGCACTCTCAACGCTTCCGCCATTTTTCTTGCTGCTATTCTGTTAGAGAGTATTCTACCTGGTAGAGATTATAGCAAGCGAACTCCAGTAGCTTGGTTTGGTAAGGAAAACTTCTACAGGTAAATACCAGATCCTTTTTTGCCTCTAAGGTTTTTATGATTTTTATAGGGTGGGCGAGCATAAGTTATGAAAGAATAAGACTTGGATGATATATTGTTTTTCCTGCCAGGTTTCTCTATCAAGAAAAAATAGAGTTTGGTTTTTAAATAGTTTGGGGGGCGAGGGCGAGTAAAAAAGGATTAAACAGGTAGGAGCGCGAAGTCTTATTCAACTGAATTATTTATAGGAGTGGGTTATTGGAGCATAAAATCACTCTTTCGGAAAGGGGTTTCATAAACATGGCAGCCATGGAAAAAAACCTGACCAGGGACTTGGTACCTTCACTGTTGGATCACGCTCTGCTGAAGCCGGAAATGCCCCGGAAGGAGGTAGAAGAAGGGGTGGAGGTTGCCCGGAAATTCCGGGTGGCTTCAGTATGCGTGCGCCCCTTTGACGTCCTTTACTGCCGAGAACTTCTAACGGGAAGCGGGGTAAAAATAAGCGCGGTGGTTGGCTTCCCCCACGGCAACAGCCGGATGGAGACCAAGGTGGAAGAAGGAAAGCGGGCAGTGGAGGAAGGGGCTTCAGAATTGGATGTGGTCTTGCCGTTGGGGCTTATCAAATCCGGGGAATACCCCCAGGTGGAGGAGGAGATCCGGGCTTTGGCTGAACTGGCCCGGGATAGGCAGGTGGGCTTGAAGCTGATCCTGGAAAACTATTACCTTACCCGGGAGGAAATAGTGGAAGTATGCCGCCGCTCGGGGGTAGAAGGGGTCTCCCATCTTAAAACTTCCACCGGTTTTGCCCCGGAAGGCGCCCGGGAAGAAGACGTGAGGCTTATGCGGGATTATGCACCCCGGGGGATTTACCTCAAAGCCGCCGGGGGCATACGCACTTTGGAGGACCTGCTGCGCTTTTACCGGGCAGGGGCGACCCGGATAGGGACCAGTTCTACAGAAGCCATTATGCAAGAAGCTGCCGAGAAGCTGGAAAGCTAATCTTGCGGCTGATAGTCACTCCCGGTTTCGTAAAAAAATAACTAATGGGGTCCAATATTTTAGCCCAACCACAAGGAATTTTGCAAAAAAAGTAGAATTAAATAATACGGAAAGGTAAGCATAATAACTATTACCACTAGAAAAGGGACCTGACCGATAGCGGCAAACCCAGTGAAAACTGGGGGCGCAAAGCTGCGGGTCTAAGGTTTGCGGTAAATTGCAAGCTAGGACAGCCGGGCTGCCGAAGCAGGTTATATTATTAGGTCTGGGTTCCTGGAAAAAGGAGGTATCAATCCGCAGTGAAATTTGTTTGGTTGGGGTTGCTGATGGTTCTTTTGGTTGCCGGGGGCTCGGTTGCAGCGGAAGAATTTCCGGAAGAAGGAGAAGGAAAAGAGGAAAAGGTGCGCGAGCTGTGGTCTCCTTCCTCTCCTTTGTTTGAAACTAACCTTATGCTGGAAGAGGCCCAGTATCAGCTTAGCGAGGACCCTCTCTCCAGGGCCCAGATGCAGGATCAGATGGCAGAGCGGCGGATGGCGGCGCTTGGCGCGGCAGAAGGTGATGAAGCGGCGGAAGTGCTGCTTTCGGAGTTGGAAGACCATGAAGGACGGATAGAAGAAGCAATAGAAGGGTGGAGCGAAGAAAATAAACAAGAAGGGGAAGGCGAAGAAAGTCCCGCCGGATCATTTTCTGAAGGAGATCAGGAAGAGGATTCCCTGGACAACAATAACGGAGAAGACAATGACAATAAAGAAAACAATGACAATAACGAAAATGGGGAAAATGAAGATGATATTGAAGATGAAATTGAGGAGATTTTAGAAAAGATCCAGGAAAACAATAGCAGAAGGGGGGAGCGCCTGGCGGACTTAGTAAAGGATGAAACCATGCCAGAAACTGCCAGAGAAGGAGCATTGAAGGCATTGGAAAACCAACACAGGGCCATGGAGAGGGTCCAGGAAAACTTCCCCCATGGCGAAAGCTTTCCGCCAAGCTCTGAGGAGGAATCCCCAGCAGAAGAGTCGGAAGGAATAAACGGGGAAGAAGAGTCGGAAAAAGAGAGAGGCCAGGAAGGCGATGGAACTCCTGAACCGCCGGCTTCCCCCGAAAAGCCTGAGAATCCCGATCCTCCAGGGCAACCGGGAGAAGGTGCCCCTGCAGAAGAAGATTGGAATCCCGGGGAAGGACCTCCTCCCTGGGCTGAAGATTCAGGATAAGGGAATCCCCATCCGGGAAGAAAAATCCCAACTAAAACCAGAAGGGGAATATTACTATTATATACTATCCAAATATATACTATCCAAGAAAGGGAAGTTTATCCGGAGTGATTATCAAGAACTGGTTGCTTTTTCTGGTCTTATGGTTGGTGGTTATCTTGGGGGGATGCCAGCCGGGCCAGGAAGACAAAGCGGAAGAGGATTGGGCTTTCCCGGGAGCCTTTGATATGGAACCCCCCGGAGGATGGTATTTTGAGGATGAAGCAGAAAGGGAGGAAGGGGTGATCAATCTAAGCCTTCGCAGTAAAGAAGATGATCGGGGAGGATTGATAATAACCTATCTTCCAGCCAATCTTTTTTCCGCAGAAAGGGCGAAAGAAAAAGGAAGGCAGCTTTTAGAAGCCAGTCTGGTGGATCTCCATAGTTCTCCGGAAGAATCTTTTCAAAACATGGAAACAGAAGGAATAAAAGGAGAAGTGACTGTTTATAAGGCGAGAGCAGGGGAGGATAATTCTCAGCATGCCCGCACTGCAGTGGTAAACGGAGAAGAAGGGCATCTGCTGGTAACCCTCTTAAAACGCGAAGAAGCTAGTGAGTATTTCCTTCCCCAGTATGAAAAGTTTTTGGAAAGTTTGGTTCTGCCTTAATTGTTCTTGATAGAGGGATTAAGCTGCTTATGAAAATGATTTCTTCTTGCAAGTTGTTTTTTGCCGCCCCTATTGCTGCAGGGGCTTTTTTTATTGGGGCAATTAAAAAAGTAAAAACTTTCGCTTAGATAGAATTAGGATTGAAATTTATGATTGAACATTTTGGGCAGCATTAAGGCGGAAAAATCCTGGATCAAGTTTGTCTGTAAAATTACCAGGCGCCAAGGGTTGTAAGGAAGTTGGCTGTTTAGCAGGAGGCTTTTCCCCAAAAGTTTTCTTTTACGACGTTAGGAGGAATCTTTTTCATCCACCGGGAAATATAAGGGATAGCCTTGTATTTTTTCTGGTCAGGGCTGGGTTCTTTAGAGATATTTCAATGATAAATTTTCTAGAGGGTTGTTTAGTATTTTAATTTAACTGTAAAACCGGGTATTAGTAGTTATGTAGGAAAAATAGTAAGCAGGGTTGGAGCAATTTAGTCAAAGGCAGGGGGTTGTTATGAAGTATCGGGCAGTAATATTCGATTTGGACGGCACTCTTTTGGACACGCTGACTGATCTAGCCCTTTCCGTTAATGCAGTTTTGAGAAAGCACGGTTATCCAGAACACCAAGTTGATGCTTACCGCTACTTCGTGGGGGAGGGTATTCAGGTAATGGTACAGCGGGCGGTGCCTTCCGGAGTAGAGGGGGAGCTGCTGGATCAATTAGTGGAAGAAGTAAGCCAGGAGTACTCCCGGCGCTGGGATGAGAACACCAGCTCTTATCCAGGAATACCGGAGTTGCTGGATTACTTGCACTCTCTGGAGGTTCCTATGGCAGTATTTTCTAATAAACCCCACCATTTCGCCGTATTGACGGTGGAAAAGCTGCTGCCCAGGTGGCGTTTTCAAGAGATTCGCGGAGTAGATGAAAAGACTCCCCGGAAACCCAATCCTGCTGGTGCTCTGCAGATCGCTGAAAACTTATCCATGCCTCCCCGGGAAATAGCTTACCTGGGGGATACTGCCACGGACATGAAGACAGCAGTAGCCGGGGGGATGTTCCCCGTAGGGGTGCTTTGGGGTTTTCGTCCTGCTCGGGAACTGCAGGAACATGGAGCCCAGCTCCTGCTGGAGCATCCCCGGGAAGCCAAGAACCTATTTTAATAATGGCTTACTTAAAATAAGGAATTTATGAAAAATCTAATTTTGGACTTTAGAGTAAGTCATAAGTAGTTCTTCCCAGGAAACCTTAATCAGACTTAACTACGGCTTGAGGTGGTGCTTGCAAACCAAAGCTGATACCCTTAAAACTTGGGGTGAATTTATCGGGGAGGTGGCGAGGATGCAGCTCACTCAATTTACTGGTTGCATGATGGGGCAGGCTATTGGCGATTCTTTAGGTGTCCCCCGGGAAGGGGCTTTTAACATCGCTGAAGTCCGGGAGATTAGCGCTCATTACACCGATGACGCGGCTATGATGATAGGCATTGCCGAATCCTTGGTGCAGTGCCGGGGGTTGGATGACCATCACCTGGCTAGGCAATTCATGGAAAATTATGAAAGGGAACCCTGGCGGGGCTACGGAGGAGGCCCCCCTCGCATTTTCCGCCAAATGCGGCGGGGAGCCAATTGGGAAGAAGAATTGGATAAGGAAATGTACCCGGGAGGTTCCTACGGGAACGGTTCTGCTATGAGGGTGGCACCTATAGGGTTGTTCTATCACCATTCTTCCCCGGAGGAACTGCGGGAAGCGGCCCGCCGAACCAGCCGCATTACCCACTCCCACCCCCTGGCGGTGGAAGGAGCCGCCCTGGAGGCTTATGCGGTTTCCTTGGCCCTGCGTCGAGAAGAAAATTTCCTGGAAAAGCTGCGGGGTTTTACTCAAGAAGAATGGTACTTGGAAAAATTAAAAAAAATGGAGAAGCTGCTTGCTTCCCAAGAAGATAAAAACCGGGTGGTGCGGGAGTTGGGCAACGGCATTGAAGCTTATAATTCGGTGCCAACCGCTATCTTTTCTTTCCTGGCCCAGGATGATTTTGAAGAAGCATTGGTTTACGCGGTGAGCCTGGGAGGAGACGCCGATACCATTGGAGCCATGTGTGGCGCGGTGGCCGGAGCCTGGTGGGGCGAGGAAGGAATACCTCAGCGCTGGAAAGAAAACCTGGAGAACCGGGGCTATATAGAAAGCCTGGCCCGCCAGTTGTGGGAATTTCATCTCAAAGGATGAGTTTCCCGGTGGGGATTTTTATTTAAAAGATTACTTTAGAAACCCAAAAAACGCATGGTGAGTAGTCAAGAGCAAATGTTGGTCTTCGGCAAGTACCTGGAGCTTTTGAAGGCAGGATTTATCGGGAGGACTTAAATGGGTGGGCTAAGAGAATAAAGGGTATAATGGGATGCAATGCTGGAGGAGGAAAGTAAAGAAAGTAGAAAAAAATTATTGAATAAAACTTTTTGAGCAAGGATCTCTTTTGGTCAAAATAGAATAAATCCATAGAATAAATCCAAGGAGATTTAAAGATAGAGTTGGCAGAAGCTGTCACTCCCGGTCCATTTGAGAAAATCGACTATATACATTTTTTTAATATAAATAATATTAAAGGCATTAATACAGGATTTATTTTTAGCCAAAAAGATGTTATAATAGCAACGAACAGCAAAATCAACACAAAAAAGCGAATCTGTTTACTATCTATCACTCTCAATTGCTCTAGTGAATACAAAAGTACACTACAGCAAATAATTGTCTTGACAAGCAACTGATAAATGTGAAAAAATTCTTCTGAGTGTAATATAGTCAATGCTTTTAAGTGTTATTTTTTTTACACTATCATGATCCAAAATTCACAAATAGTGTACTAAATTTTGAATATTTTGTCGTTCACTATTTTAAGGAGGCACTTGCATCCATGGGAAAAAAGCAGGACAAGTTGAATCAGGATATATCCCTGGTTCATAAGCTTTACCCCGATTTCCAGGAAATTTCCCCCCTGCTGGAAGCAGCTTATGAAGGAGAAAAGGAGTTTTACCGCGATCATCCTGAAATAATAGGTTCCTATACTCCGGATGATTCTCATCAGCAAATCAGGCGTAAGTTTATAGACGACATTTCTCTGGGGTTAGGAAACTTAAGCATAAAGGCCTCTTCCTTTAAAAAACTATTAACTTCCGTAGCCAGAAAGGTAGGACAAGAAATTCCGGAAGCGAAAAAAACCATGGAAGAGCTGGAGAGCTATCTACCCTCTTTGTTCCCTGCTGCCCAGGAGAATACCACCAAAGATCAGGTGCTACTTTACCAGAACAGAGCGGTAGAAGAAACCTCTCTGCAAAATGATCTCGCCTCTTTTTTGTTTCACTTCACGTTATCTTCTATTTACCGGCAAAGTCTGGAAGGCTTGGTTAAGGAGCTGGATACTTCTCCCTGGAGGAGAGGCGACTGCCCGGTATGCGAGGAAAGACCCCATTACGGAATACTACGACAAGAAGACGGAGCCAAAATTCTGGAATGCTGGCTTTGTGGAACCCGCTGGCAGCATACCCGGGTTCAGTGCCCTGGATGTGCCAACCACCATCAGGGGCGGTTGGGCTTGTTTACCGTGGAAGGAGAAGAAGTCTGTCGCATCCAGTATTGTCAGGAATGCAGCGGCTATTACAAAGTTTTTGACCTTCGCCAGCTGGAAAGAGAAGATATCAGCTTGTATATGCTACATCTGGCCACTCTCTACCATGAGCTGTTGGCCCATAATGAGGGATTCAGCCCGGTTTCCGGGCTTGAATGGATAAACCGGGAAGAATTATCCGGTATCAATACTACACATTAGGAGGTGGACTGATTCATGAATCTATCCAGACGCAGCTTTCTTAAGCTAACCGGCACCACTGCTGCAGCAGCCACCATGACTGGGCTGGGCGTGCGAAGAGCTGCGGCCTCAGATTACGAGCCGGTGAGGCTGAACTACGCCAAAGAAGTGTTTACCATCTGCACTTTCTGCGGTGTAGGTTGTGGTGTTATCTGCCACGTGCAAGACGGTGTTATTGTTAACACCGAGGGGGATCCGGACCATCCCATCAATGAAGGCACTCTTTGCAGCAAAGGTGCAGGTTTGTACAACCTTTCCTACGTTTACGATTCCCAGGGGCACCCCCAACCCAATCCCCAAAGGGTGACCAAGCCCTTGTACCGGGCCCCTAACAGCGACCACTGGGAAGAAAAAGACTGGGATGAAATCCTGGACATGGTGGTTGATCGGATTAAAAACACCAGGGATGAACATTTTGAGCCGGAGAGTAATGGGGTTACGGTCAACCGGACTAATGCCATTAACTGGCTAGGCAGTGCATTTTGTACTGACGAAGAAAACTACCTTTTCCACAAAATGGCCAGGGCCATGGGAATTGTTAACATGGACCACTGCGCCCGCTTGTGACACTCCACTACGGTCGCCGGTCTCGGCGCCACGTTTGGTAGAGGTTGTATGACTAACCACTGGAATGATTATCAGCACAGTGACGTTTTTATGGCTATCGGAGGGAATACCGCAGAGAACCACCCTATCTCCATGAGGTGGATTGAAAAAGCCAGAGAGGAAAAGGGTGCCAAGCTAATCTGCGTTGATCCCCGTTACTGTCGTACTGCAGCAGTGTCCGACCTGTATGTTCCCCTGCGTCCCGGAACTAACAGCGCCTTTCTGAACTACCTGATCCATTATGCTCTGGAAAACGCCAAGTACCACCAGGAATACATGGTAAATTATACTAATGCCACTTATCTTATTGACGAAGGATATTACTTTAACGATGCCGAAGGGGTTTTTTCCGGTATAGAAGAAGATCCTGCAAGGAACGCTCACAGCTACGACCAGAACACCTGGCAGTATCAGAGGGACGGGGAAGGTAACATCCTAACTGACCCCGACATGGAAGACCCCAACTGTGTTTTTCAGATTATGAAAGAGTTCTACAAAGATTACAACCGAGAAAACGTAAGCGAAATAACTGGCTCTCCACCCGAGAAGCTGGAAGAAGCTGCCGAACTGTTCTGTTCCACCGGAGAACCAGGTAAGGCCGGCAACATCCTTTACGCCATGGGGATCACCCAGTTCACCCACGGAGCGCAAAACGTACGGGGAATCGCAGTTCTGCAGCTTCTGCTGGGGAACATGGGAATAGCCGGCGGTGGAGTTAACGCCCAGCGGGGGCAATCTAACGTGCAGGGCGCCACCGATATGGCTATGCTCTACCACATACTTCCTGGTTACATGGGCACCCCCCAGGAAGCCCTTCACCCCACCCTGGAGGATTACCTGGAGGTGCAAACTCCGGATAGCGGTTGGTGGATTCACACACCCAAGTATCTAAACAGCTTACTCAAAGCTTTCTACGGGAATAACGTTAATTCCCTGGAAGAAGCTTACCAGTATTTGCCTAAGCTGGACGGTACAGACCGCTCCCATATTGCCATGTACAAAATGATGGGAGAGGGCGATGTTAAGGGAATGATTAACTGGGCTGACAATCCGGCGGTATCTGGCCCTACTGCAGGAGATAAGCGCCAATACCAGACTAACCTGGATTGGCTTGTTTCGGTAGATGTGGTAGAAAACGAATCAGCAGCTTTTTGGAAAGCTCCAGACATGGAACCCAGCGAGATAGACACCGAAGTATTTATACTCCCTGCCGCTATAGCCTATGAACGGGAAGGTACCAAAGCTAACAGCGGTCGCTGGATTCAGTGGCAGTATAAAGCCCAGGCAGGACCGGGAGACGTCAGATCCGATCTGCAGATAGCGTATGAATTGTTTAAACGGCTCCAGGAAAGATATGCCAACGAAGGCGGCACGGTCCCTGAGCCTATCACCAAAATGGCATGGGTAGAACACTATGCCGATGACCACGATGAAAACCAGGTGGATTTGGACAAAGTATGCCGCATGGTAAACGGTCGTTATTACACTGGTGCTGGCCCCGGAGATCAGGTAGAGAATTTTGTCCACTTGGAAGACGATGGTTCCACCGCCTGCGGCAACTGGCTCTACAGCGGGTACTACGTGGATCCGGCCAATCCTGCCTGCAAGAGGAGGAAAAAAGAAAAAGAAGGCATAGGTACTCATTTGGAGTTTGCCTTTGCGTGGCCCCTCAACCGCCGCATAGTTTACAACCGTGGTTCGGCAGATCCGGAAGGCAGGCCCTGGAACCCGGATGCACCTGTAATCTGGTGGGACGAGGATCAAGAACAGTGGGTAGGAAACGATGTGCCCGACATCCCCGGAGGCTGGACTTTCGAAGAATCTACAGAAAATCCCTTTATCATGCTTCCGGAAGGGAAAGGACGCCTCTTTTCCTTTGGAGTTAACGACGCTCCTTTACCCATCCA
>CAZXDQ010000035.1:0-10688 GCA_964639405.1 uncultured Syntrophomonadaceae bacterium
AAAGACGAGGCTGAAGAATCCTTAAGGGTAGCAGAAGCGTTGAAAGAAAACCTGCAAGGGGTACGCTTGGATACTCCCAGTGAAAGAGGAGGGGTTACCCCCGGCCTGGTTAAGGAAGTAAAAGCCAGGTTGAAACAGGCTGGCTACCCGCATGTTCAAGTTTTAGCTTCCGGGGGGATTACCGCTTCTAGAATTCCTCCCTTGGTGGAAGCAGGGGCAGATGCTTTTGGAGTAGGGAGTTATATTTCCCGAGCCCCGGCTATAGATATGACTATGGACATAAAAGAAGTTGAAGGAAAGGCCATGGCAAAGCGAGGGCGTATACCGGGGATAAAGGTAAATCCCCGGCTGGAACGCCAATTCTAGCGGTGGTTCTTTTTCTGGTGGACTTAGAGAAAAAGCCAATTGTAAGGGGATGAGAAAGGATTGCCGTTATGAAGATTGCCGCCCCAGCGAAAATAAACCTCGGTTTGCAAATTTTGAATCGTAGAGAAGATGGTTACCATTCCTTGATTACGGTTATGCAACAGATCGGGTTGAAAGATATTATTCTGTTGAAAAAGCAACCCTCAGGGATCAAGCTGCGGTGTTATGGGCTGGATATAGATAAAGAAAGCAACCTGGCTTACCAGGCAGCTTTGATGCTGGGTGAAAAGGCGAACTTTTCCCCCGGGGTTTCTATTGCTTTGTACAAAAACATTCCGCCAGGGGCGGGCTTGGCGGGAGGCAGTAGTGACGCCGCAGCAGTTTTGAAAGGGTTAAACTGCTTGTGGGATTTGGGCTGGGATTACCTTGCCTTAGAGAAGATGGCTGAAGATTTAGGAGCGGATGTTCCGTATTGTGTTCGAGGGGGCACTGTTTTGGCAGAGGGAGTTGGAGAAAAGTTGAGCTCTCTCCCTTCTTTGCCTTTTTGGGGTGTAGTTCTGGCTAAACCTCCTGATTTAGCCGTGGAAACTTCTTTAGCATACAAAAATTTTTCGCGGAAAAGAGCAGAAAAGGGGGAGATAAATTTCAGAACCTTGATAAAAGCCCTGGAAAATCAAAGCAAGAGGGAAATTGAAGGCTGGTTGAAAGAAGAAAGTATAAATCATTTAGGGGATGTAGTTCAGGAGATGTATCCTGAAGTGAGGGAATTAAAAAATGAATTTGAAGCTTTGGGGCTTGTGCCCTTGGTTTCCGGAAGCGGTCCCACCGTCTTTTCTTTAGTGAGGGAGATGAAAGAAGCTTGGGAAGCTGCAGCTTTTTTAGAGAGAAAAGGATACTTGGCTTGGGCCAGCTGGACAGAGTAAGCAAATAAGGGGAGGCAACCTCGATTGATAAACGTGGTAGTACTGGCAGGTTCTTCTTCTCCGGGTAAGCTGGAAAAATATGCAGAAGAGGACAACAAAGCTCTTATTGTAATTAAAGGTAAGCCGATGTTAATCCACGTATTGGAAGCCCTCGGTGGGGTTTCCCGGGTGGGGGAAATCAAGCTGGTGGGATCTCCTCCTCAGCTTATTCCCGTGCTTCAGGAATACCAGCAGCCCTCGTGGGAATGTATCTCGCAAGGGAATACCCTTTTAGAGAACTTGGAAGCGGGTTTGCGGGCGGTTCCTTTAGAATATCCCTGCCTGATTGTTACGTCCGATATCCCCTTGATAGGCTCGGAAGCAGTGGAAGATTTTTTAGCCCGCTGCGGAACTATGCAAAAGGACTTTTATTATCCAATAATTGAGGAACAGGAGTGTAGGCGCAAATTTCCCGAGACAGAAAGGACTTACGTAAAATTAAGAGAAGGAAGGTTCACGGGAGGAAATATGACTCTGCTGCAACCTTCCTCCATACTGGAGAAGATAAACGACCTTTATGCCGTGTTTTCTTATCGCAAGCAACCCTGGAAGTACATCCGGATGCTTTCTGTTCCCCTGGCGGTAAAATTTCTCTTAAAAAGGGCAACCATTCCCGAGCTGGAATTTCAACTTTCCCGGTACTTTTCCCTGGAGATTGAAGCGGTAAGGACCCCTTATCCGGAAATAGGCACGGATGTGGACAAGCCCGAGGATCTGAACATGATAAGGTCCTGGTTATAAGATACTAAAAAAGAAATTTTAAACAAAAATCGTGAAATGTTTCTCAGCTGGAAGGATTTTTGAATGAAAACGTTGAATTATTTACTAACAACACTAAGTCTGAGTGACTATAGGAGGTTATCATAGGGGTGAAAGTTACAGACGTAAGAATCAGAAAAATGAACGACGACGGCAGGATGAAGGCCATAGTTTCTATTACCCTGGACGACGAATTTGTAATTCATGATGTGAGGATTATTGAGGGTAACACTGGCCTGTTTGTGGCAATGCCCAGTAAAAGGACCCCGGGCGGGGAGTTTAAAGACATCGCCCACCCTATTACATCAGAAGCCCGTCAGCACATCGAAAAAGAAGTGGTGGAAACTTACCAAGAAGAAAAAAGCCTTCAGGAAAGTGACAAAGAAGAGGTGGAAACCTAAGGTTCTAGCTTCAGTTACATAAAAATAAAAAGAGTGTACGGCAACTCTTTTTATTTTTTTTTTGTACTGGTATAGTATAGGAGAGAAAACTGCGTGGAAAGACTGCAGGAGGAGGCTAAAGCATGGAAGTAGCAGGAGTGCTTGTACTTGCTGCTGGTGCTGGCACCAGGATGAACACAGAAACACCCAAAGTTTTGCATACCATGTGTGGAAAAACTCTGGTTGGGCACGTTCTAGACAGCGTTAAAGGATTGAGTGCCCGGCCAATTATAGTTATTGGCCACCAGGGTGAACGGATAAGAGAATATTTGGGAGAAGATTACTCTTATGTATATCAAGAAAATCCTTCAGGTACTGGGCATGCAGTGATGGAAGCAGTCCATCTTCTTCCTGACCAGGGCCGCCTGGTTATTTTGTGCGGAGATACTCCCCTGCTCAGTGAAGCTTCCTTGAGAAAGCTGGTGGAAGCCAGCAGTCAAGGAGATGCTGGTGTGCTAACTGCCGAAGTGCCTGCCCCTAAAGGGTATGGACGGATAATCAGGGCAGAAGAACAGCGGATCCAAGGAATTGTTGAAGAAGCGGAAGCTTCTTCCCGAGAAAAAGAAATTCAGGAGATCAACACAGGAACTTATTGCATTGAAGCCCAAGTGCTAAAAAAATTTCTTCCTCAACTAAAGCCTTCCCCCAACAAGGGGGAATATTATCTTACTGACGTAATAACGTTAATGTCCGCCCAGGGGCATAAAGTGATTCCCTCTTTGTTAGAGGACCATCGGGAGAGTATGGGAGTCAACACTCTAGCGGAATTGTACGAGGCGGAAAAAATAATGCGCCAAAAAATTAACCATGCTTTAATGGATTCCGGTGTCCGGATAGTGGATCCCTCCACTACTTACATAGATAAAGGCGTAAAGATTGGCCCTGACTCCATCATTTATCCCCACACTTATATAGAAGGGAACAGCATATTGGGCGAGTACAATTTTATAGGACCTTCCTCCCATCTGCAGGAGGTTAAAACGGGCCGAAGTGTTTGTATTCGGCAGTCCGTGGTAGAAGATTCCACCATAGGGGATTATTCTACGGTAGGTCCTTTTGCTTATTTGAGGCCCGGTAGCTATTTGGAACGGGAAGTAAAAGTAGGGGATTTTGTAGAAATAAAGAATTCTACCCTGGGAGAAAGAACCAAGGTTCCCCACTTGAGTTATGTGGGGGACGCTGAGGTAGGAGCGGAAGTTAATTTTGGCGCGGGGAGTATAATAGTTAACTACGATGGACGGAAAAAACACAGAACAGTAGTGGAAAGAGGAGCATTTATCGGCTGCAACAGCAACTTGATAGCTCCTATCCGGATAGGGGAAGGGGCCTACGTAGGGGCAGGTTCTACCGTAAGCAGCGATGTTCCTGCCGAAGCCTTAGCTCTGGAGCGCTCGTCCCAAGTAAACAAACCCGATATTGCCAAAAAGCTTAAAGGAAGACGGAGTTCGGAGTAAGTAGCCCGCAGGGTATATTTTAATTAATCCAGGGGAGGGAAGATAACTTGGTTCAAACCGACAATAAGATCCATATATTCACTGGTACTGCCAATGTGTCTCTGGCTAAGGAAATTGCAGAATATGTAGGTATTCCTTTGGGGGATGGTGAAGTGGGACGTTTCAGTGACGGTGAAATTTCCCTACATATAAAAGAAAGTGTTAGGGGCTCCGACGTATTTATTGTGCAGCCTTTGTGTCCCCCGGTTAACGAGAATATCATGGAACTTTTGATTTTAATTGACGCCCTTAAGCGGGCCTCTTCTCGTTCGGTTAACGCTGTGATCCCCTACTATGCTTATGCGCGCCAGGATCGGAAAACTCGGGCCCGGGATCCCATTACAGCTAAGCTGCTGGCGGATCTGCTGGCAGGGGCGGGAGCTAGTCGGGTAGTGGCTATGGATTTGCACGCTGGGCAAATTCAGGGATTTTTTAACACCCCCTTTGACCATTTGACCGGTCTCCCTATCTTGGCTCAATATTTTAAAGAAAAACAAATAGAAAACGCTATTGTAGTTTCTCCTGATCTGGGGGGAGTTACTCGAGCCAGAGAACTGGCGGACTATTTGGATGCGCCTATAGCGGTTATTGACAAAAAGCGTTTATCTCCCAACGAGTCAGAAGTGATGAATATTATCGGCGACGTGCAGGGGAAGACGGCTATTCTTATTGACGATATTATTGACACGGCAGGCACCATAGTGCAGGGTGCGGAAGCTATCATAGAAAGGGGAGCTTTGGCAGCTTACGCTTGCTGTACCCATGGCCTTTTCTCGGGAGAGGCCATCCCCAAAATATTGTCTTCCAGCCTCCAGGAAATAGTGATTACCAACACTATTCCCCTGAAGGATGAGCGCTGCAACGATAAGTTCAAAGTTCTCTCGGTAGCTACCTTAATAGGGGAAGCCATCATGCGCATCCACCAAGAAAGGTCAGTAAGCGAATTGTTTAATTGAAGCAAATTATTTCTTTTTCCTGGATTATTTTTTTTAATCCGTTTGCTTTACCTGAACAGTTAAGTTATAATGTTCCTTATGATATGAATGATATGGTATGAATAACATGAAGCAAAGGTGAATAACCTTGCACGTAAAATGGAAGAAACATGCAAGTAAAATGCTTGACAAAAATGGTTGACCAAGTGGAGGACAAAGATGGTTGACCAAGTGGTTGACAAAGATGGTTGACAAAGATGCTTGAACAAGTGGATCACCCGGAAGCAAGGAGGTATAGTTGAACATGGAAAATGTAACTTTAACCGCCCGAGAACGTTCTTTTAACAACACTAAAGGTGAATTGAACCTTTTAAGACGGGAAGACAACATCCCGGCAGTAATTTATGGTCGAAATAAAGAGACCAAGCCTATTTTGCTAAACGGAAAAGAATTTCGGCAGGTATTAAGCACCGAGGCGGGATCTAACGTAGTGATTGACCTGAGTGTTACTAACGGTCAGGACCAAGATGGGGAAGAAGAAACGGTAATGATCAAAGAAATTCAAAGGGATATCTTGGTGCCAGAACGCCTTCTTCATGTAGATCTAATCAGAATCTCCTTAACGGAAAAACTAACGGTAAATGTACCTATAGACTTGGTGGGAGAACCGGAAGGCGTCAAAGAAGGAGGAGTACTTCAGGAACTGAAACGAGAAGTGGAAGTTAGCTGTCTTCCTACTGCTATTCCCGACCAGATTGAAATGGACATATCCCAATTGAAAATTGGAGATAACCTTACTGCTCAAGACTTAACTTTGCCAGAAGGAGTCGAACTGCTAGAAGATCCAGAAGAGACCCTGGTAAGTGTCTTGATTCCGGAAGAAGAACCAGCTGCCGAAGAAGAAGTTGAAGAAGAACTGGAGGCAGAAGAAGGGGAAGAATCAGCAGGAGAACCATCCGCGGAAGAGGAAGAATAATTATTAAAGCACCTTGAAGCTTGCCGGTCTTAGTAAGCGACCGGCACTTTTTTTAAGTTCTTTAAGATTGCCAGAGAAAGGCGGAGACTTCCTTTTTGCGCTATCTGGTAGTGGGTTTAGGAAATCCAGGGAAAAAATACGAAAACACCCGACACAACATTGGCTTTCGGGTAATTGAAAAACTTTCCAGGAAACTCCAGGCGGAACCCGATCATGCCCACCGTTTTTATCTAAAAGGGGAAGCAGATTGGCAGGGCAAACAAATCATTTTGCTGCAGCCCTTTACCTATATGAACAGGAGCGGGCTGGCTGTCCAGAAAGCCCTGGAAAACTATAGACTAACCCCTCAGCACCTGGTAGTAGTTTACGACGACCTGGATCTGGAGCCGGGACGAATCAAGGTCCGTCCCAGTGGAGGCAGCGGAGGGCATCGAGGCATCAATTCCATTCTCCATACTTTAGAAACCACTCAATTCATTCGGGTAAGGGTGGGAATTGGTAAACCCCCTCCGTGGCAGAAGGGCCCTTCTTACGTTTTGGGCCAACCCCAGGGAGAAGAAAGGGAAGATCTGCTTCAGGGAGAGGACCAAGCAGTAGAGGCTTTACTGGAGTTGTTTGTTAATGGAGTAGAAGCAGCCATGAATAAATTTAATAAAAGGGTTGACTCTGACTAGAGTTTGTGGTAATGTTCATTTTACAATCTTATAAAGCAAACAGCAAAGAAAGAGGAAAGTAGGGTGCCCTTCACCCTCAGAGAGGCGGAGTCCTTGGCTGTAAGCTCCGCTGGGCAGAGAGTATCCGAAGTTCCCTCTGGAGCTGCCGGCTGAACACCTGGAAAAGGACTAAGTAGGCTGGGTCGGAATTTTCTCCGTTATGGGAATGAAGGCATGGTAAGATACGTGCCGGATGCAAGTGGGTCGCTGCGGCGATCAACTAGGGTGGTACCGCGGAAGTTTAAAGCTTCACGCCCCTGAGGCGTGAAGCTTTTTTGTTGGTGAAGCTGCTGCTTTCGTCTCTAGACGATCAGCAGCTTTTTTTTATAATTTTTTCGTTTTTAGTTTAAATTTACTCACAAGGAGGAATTGCTGATGATTATTGTTATGAACAGGAAAGCTACCAAGGAGCAAGTGAAAAAAGTGGAAGAGAAGCTTTCTGAGTTGGGTTACCATCCCCACACTATTCAAGGCGAGGAACGGCAAGTTATCGGGGCAGTAGGAAAACAGCAAGTTGCTACTACTATGGGAATAGCCACCCTGGAGGGAGTGGAAAGCGTAGTACCCATATCTACTCCTTATCAACTGGTTAGCCGAGAGGCCAATAAAGAAGGCAGTGTGGTTTCCATAGGGGGAGTGAAAATTGGGGGCAAAGAGCTGGCAATTATGGCGGGCCCCTGTGCAGTGGAATCCTATCAGCAGTTGCAGGAAGTGGGGGAGGTATTAAGGTCCCAGGGAGTAAAAATACTGCGGGGCGGAGCTTACAAACCGAGAACTTCCCCCTATAGTTTTCAGGGGCTGGAGCAGGAGGGTCTAGAAATGCTCCACCAGGTATCTCGGGAAAAGGGATTAAAAACGGTGACCGAGGTCATGAGTCCTGGCGATGTGGAAACAGTAGCTGATTATGTTGACATGCTGCAGGTAGGGGCCCGAAATATGCAGAATTATCCCCTTCTTCGGGAAGTGGGACAGGGGGACAAACCAGTGTTATTAAAGCGGGGTATGTCCTCCGATATAGAAGAGTGGCTAATGGCGGCAGAGTACATCCTTATGGAAGGCAACTCCCAGGTGGTGCTTTGTGAGAGGGGCATCAAGACCTTCGAAAAGTATACCCGCAACACCCTGGATATCAGCGCAGTTCCTTTGGCCAAAGATCTTTCCCACCTTCCGGTGGTAGTGGATCCCAGTCACAGCGGAGGTAGCTGGAAGCTGGTTTCTCGTCTTTCTAAAGCAGCAATTTCTGCTGGGGGTGATGGTCTGCTGGTAGAAGTACATCCTAGCCCTGCGGAAGCCTGGTGTGACGGCTCCCAATCCCTGAACTTTGATAATTTCGTGGATATGCTTTATCAGCTGGAAAGGGTAGCGGAAGCGGTAGGCAGGAAAGTCTCGGGGAGCGATAAGGTGGTGGAAAAGGGGGCGAGCTTGTCTTGAGTGCAACCATGGCTTATTTAGGACCTCCGGGGACTTTTACGGAAGAAGCTGCTCAGCAGTACTTGGAAACCAGGGACACCCCCCTTTCTTTAAGGGATTACTCCACTATAGATCAAGTAGTGGAAGCGGTTCAAAGGGGAGAAGTTGATCAGGGGTTGGTTCCTGTGGAAAATTCCCTGGAAGGAGGCGTCAGTGTCACTTTAGATCTTCTAGCTAATTCTCAAGAAGTATACGTAAACCAGGAGATGGTTTGTGGTATTGAGCACTGCCTGTTGGCGGATTCAAGGTCATCTATAAATGATATAAAAGAGCTTTACTCTCATCCTCAAGTGTTTTCTCAGTGCCGCACTTTTATCCGAGAGCATTTGCCAGGGGTAAAAAGAATCCCCTGGCATAGTACTGCAGCCGCGGCTTCCATGGTAATAAACACCAAGGGTAAAGGGGCTTTGGCTTCCCGAAGAGCTGCCCAGCTCTTTCAGCTGGAAGTGTTGGCTTCCTCGGTACAAGATGGCAATGGGAATCAAACCCGGTTTGTGGTTATAGATCGAGAGGATCATCCCTATACGGGAAAAGACAAGACTTCCCTGGTAGTGTATATTAAAGACGGCCCAGGGAGCCTTTACGAAATACTGAGGACCTTTGCCTTCCACCGCATTAACCTTACCCGTATAGAATCCCGACCTGCTCGGAAGAGCTTGGGAGATTACCTGTTCTTTATTGATTTGGAAGGGCACCGGGAGGAGCAGGAAGTGAAAACTGCCCTGGGTGAGCTGAAAGAGCAGGTTCTGTTTATGAAAATGCTGGGGTCTTATCCCCGGCAGCAGTAAGCCGGGGATTGGTGAAGTTTCTACCAGGGCAGCTATTTAATCGCAACTTCCGTTGACTACAGGCTAGATGCGGGATATAATTATTCGTATCCAACCACTTATTAGGTAACAATTAATAGAAAAAATGCTCGAATATTTTTATAGGGGTATAAATTTTAATCCACCCTTTACCAATGGAGCGTTTCTTGGATAAAGCAAGGTAAACAGGGGGCTTTTTATGTACACCTTGAATTCGCTGTTGAATAATTGGGTAGATAGCGATGATTTTAACCATTTAACCCGCGATTTGAGATCCAGTAAGTATAATCAGCTGCTGGTTCAAGGCCTGGAAGGCGTACAAAGAGATTTTCTGATGGCAGGCCTTACTGCAAAAACCGACTATCTAAACTACGGAATAGTGGTGCCTCACCTGGAAAGGGCCGAAGAACTGGCTGCTCATTTGGAAGCATTTCTGCCCCGGGAGGAAGTTTTAGTAGTTCCTCCTCGGGATATGGTGTTGGCGGAAGAAGTCATGGCCCAAAGCAAGGAAATCCAGGAGCGGCGTTTTAAGGCTTTGGAACGGTTGGTTCATAAAGAGCGGGTTCTCCTCATTATTCCTATCGCTGCTTTGATGCAGAGAATGCAACCGCTGGAGAGTTGGCGAAAGGCAGTTTGGGAATTAGAAGCAGGTTCGTTTTGTGATCGGGAAAAACTGTTGGCCGGCCTGAGTGCCGGGGGATATAGCAGAAGTTCACTAGTGGAAAGTAAAGGTGAATTCAGTGCCAGGGGCTATATTGTAGACTTATTCCCCCTGGGCAGGGATTATCCCCTCCGGCTGGAGTTTTTTGACAATCAGCTGGAAAGTATTAGAGAGTTCGATCCTTCTTCCCAGCGCTCTAAAGGACCACTGGAACGGGTAAAGGTGCTCCCTGCTTCTGAAGTAGTGCTGGAGGAAAAGCGTCGCCAGGAAGGCCTAAATTTAATAAAGGAAACCTTGAATACTACCGAGGAAAAGTTAAAAAAGAGGGGAAAAAAAGAGCAAGCCGATAAATTACGCGCCAAACTGGAGAAACAGCTACCCGCCTTAGAAAGGCCGGTGTTGAATGAAGGATTGTGGGGATACTTTACCTTCTTTTACCAGGAAGGGGCTACTTGGTTGGACTACCTGGCTGCTTCAGGACTGGCAATTTGGGACGATTCGGTAAAAATCAAGGAAAATGCTCAACAGCACTACCGGCGCTGGGAAGAACAGAGGACAGAGCTGATAGCCCAGGGTCAATTGCTGTCTCAGGAAATGAGCCTGATCTGGAGCTTGGAAGAATTACGGCAGAGAAATCCTTTTCCCGCCCTGTATCTAAATTCATTCTTGTCTAGGGAAAAAGAAGTCAGATTCGAGCAGAAGTACCACCTGGAGGGGAGGGAGCTTCCTACTTTTTACGGACAGTGGGATTTGATTAAGGAAGAAATTGAACACTGGAAGGACAGTGGATATAGGGTGTTCATTCTGGCAGATTCCCAGGAACGGGGGCATCATTTGCTGGAAACTTGCAGGAAGATGGAGATACCAGTGTTTAATGGCCTGGATAGGGAGCAGGTGCATCCAGATCTGCCTACTCCCGCTTTGATAGAAGGAAGGCTGAACCGGGGCATGGTACTATCTCCCATCAAGACGGTATTGATAACAGAAAAGGATATCTTACCCCGCCAGAAGCGCGCTGGCCCTTCTAAGAAAAAGAAGAAAACTCAGGGTGAAGGCCTTCGAGATTGGCGGGAATTAAAAATCGGCGACTTTATTGTTCACGAACAG
>CAZXDQ010000036.1:0-10626 GCA_964639405.1 uncultured Syntrophomonadaceae bacterium
CTGGAAGTATCCCAGCGGTTAGCTCCACCTATCCTGCCCGTGGCTCCTACCTCTTCATAAACTTCTTCACCTACCGCAGCAGTTCCCCCGATAACTTGTATTTCATCTATACTGCCTTCGTGATCCTCAAGATATTCCAAAGTAGCTGAATGTAAACGTTCCGGGGGCGTCAGGAGTACTGGAGCCCCTTTTACTGCAGCTGCGCTGGACACCGAAACTGCATCGGGGAAATTTTCCCCGGTAGAAAGAAAAACTTCCTCTGGGGCCCCATTAAGTTCTTCCGCCACCTTAACCGCCGTTTCATAGCGATTTTCTCCTCCAAGGCGAGCTACGTCTAAGTTAAACCTGTCTTCCAATTCTTCGTCTACCTTTTCGTTCACCGCAGCAACGCCTCCCAAAATATGAACTTTGGCATCTTCTGCCGCTACCCGGTCTATTTCTTCAGCAGTATCTTCCCGCAGAGCATCGGATTCGGTTAGCAGCAAGGGGGCTTGTAATTCGCTGGCCAGGGGCACACCGGCCAAAGAGTCAGGGTATTTATCTCCCCGGGCTAATACTACCACTTCCGCACTGCCCTTCTCTTCAAAGCTTTGCCTGCTAACAGTTATGGCCGTTTCATAACGGTTATCCCCGTGTAGCCGAGAAGTTCTCACTCCCAAACCCTTCAGGGCAGCATAGGCATCAGCCCGACCCTCTTTTGCGGTGTAATCTTTCAGCCCTTCTGCCGGTTCCACATTATCTAAAATGGTTTCTCTCATTCCCTGGTAACCTAAAGAAGGTTCAAAGGATTTCAGTAAGCCAGCTATGCCGGTCACGTAGGGTGAAGCCATAGAAGTGCCTGACTGGTAAGCATAATCTACCTCTTCGGTTTCCGGATATTCGATTATCTCCACGTTGTCCAAATACACTCCCTCTCCCTCGGTGGTTTCTCCCACTTTCTCTGTCGCCAGGGTTACCAAACTAAACACTAACTTTAACTCCTGGTGTTCTTCAATGTGTTCTGGAGGTATTTCTACTGTTCGCTCTTTAAAACCACTTCCGGGGGCTCCTTCCCAATAAGTGCTCCACAAGGGTTCCCTATCATCCTCGGCATCATAAATTTCCAGGCCCAGAAATTCTCCGTCTTCAGGAAGTTCATCTTCTTCATGTTCCTCGACTGGCTGAAGATCCTCCCACAGTTCAAAGCTAACTAATGCTCTGGTTTCTTCAATTTCCTTTTCCAAATACATCCAGCTATTATCTTCCTCAGGGTAAAGGGAGCCAAGCCGGTGGTTAAATGCGCTCTTCTCCCCTGTACTGCTTCTTTCCGAGGATAATTCCCAAGTTTCCTTGTTTTCCACTTTTTCTGTTTCCCAGGCTTCCAAATCGGCAAAATCATCCTGATGCAAAGTTTCGGGATTAAGCGGCCGCTCATGAGGTATAGTGGCGCTAAAGATATCCACCCCCGGCGCCGCCAGGTGGACAGTATGATTCTCGTCATGGTAGTTAGAAAAATGGCCCAGCTCATCCCGATTATTACTGGCAGCCACTGAAATGATGTTGGGGAGATCGAAGTTTGCCGGGTAAAAGGGAGGATTGCCTTCTTCCCCTTCATTCCCAGCAGCACAAACTACCAGCACGTTATTTTCTTCTGCGTATTCAATAGCCTCCTTAAGGGTGCTAGAAGCACTTTTTCCTCCCCAGGAAGTGTTTATTATTTCCGCTCCGTGATCTACGGCAAAATAGACAGCCTCCGTCAAGTCAGAAATGCTGCCCTGTTCTTCACGGGTACCGCGCAGATCCATTATCTGTGCTTCCTGCATCACTCCTACTACCCCGTGCTGGTTATTTGCCGCTATGGTAGCAGCCACGTGAGTGCCGTGCCCTACTTCGTCTTCAGGATTGGGGCGGGGGTACTCTTCCCCCTCTTCTTCATCTCCCACAAAACAGTAACCGTGGTTGCCCTTTTCATCTTCCCACATGTTGCCTTCCAGTTCCCGATGCTCGTGATCAACCCCAGTATCAATAACTGCTACTACCACCTCTGAGGAACCTTTTTCTATATCCCAAGCATCCAGCGCGCTGATATCTGCTCCTTCTATACCTGCTTCCCCTTCCATGATTTCGCCTTCCACTTTTTGCCCCTGGTTGTGAAGTCCCCAAAGCTTATCAAAATAATCTACGTCAGGTTTTTCCGTAAGAAGCTCCATAGTATAATTGGGCTCAGCATATTCTACCTGGGGGCTTAGTTTATATTTTTGCACAGCCTCTTCCACAGAAACATCCGGCGGTAGTTGTACCAACTGTACATTCCTTTCCTGATCCAGATTCCTCTCCACCAAGGCGCCCACTTCCTTATGAAGGCTAGCCGTGTCAGCCGGAGCAGCCACTTCCTTAAATTTGACCAGGAGTTCACCTTCTGCATAGTCGTTACTAGTATCCTCTTTAGAGAAAAAAGGGCTTCCTTCCACTACACCTTCAGGGGAAAAAGCAACCGTCAAAGAAAAAGTCAACCAAAACAATACTCCGGTAAAGAAAACGCGTTTTATGTAAGCAGTGCCTCCCTTAGCTCCTATTTTTATCCTGGATAAACTTCTTAGCTCGCCGAACCATTTCATCAATTTTTGCTGCCTCCTAAATTTTGCTAAATTTATCGACAAATTTTTAGTTCTACGTTAGGATTTCAACAATAGTATCAACTATTCCTCCCTGTGACAAATCACTGCAGGATTTGAACAGCAGTTGACAGCTTCGGATTTTTAAATTTGATGGTGGTTTTCTCCCTGTGGTAATATTATCTTAGCCTGTACCTCAAGGTTTGAGCTAAAACTATTAAGCATGAAGGGAAATAATACAGCATGGATCACTTGAATAATCCCAAAAATGGCAAACAAAATAAACTCCTCTCCCAAGCCCGGAAGCTCCGGAAAGAAAAAAAGTACCAGCAGGCAGAAAAAAAACTGGAACAGTTGATCAAACAAAACCCCCAAGACCCTGCTTTACTACTGGAAAAAGTCCGCCTACTCCGCCTCACCTACCGATTTGAAAAAGCCGAGGAACTGCTCCAGAAATTACTCCAGGAAGATTCTTCTGTTAATTTTTACAAGAAAGAACTCCTCCAGGAAAGCGCTAAAGTTGCTTTTCAACTGAACAAACTAGAAGAAAGTGCCAACAGATACCATCAGCTCCGCCAACTGCTAGAAGAAGAACTTAAAGCAGCCCTCTCCAGCCAACCCACGAACAGTGCTCCTGCCCCCCGAGGTTACCAGGGGATAGAAAAAAAGTGGCTCCAGGTAAATAAAAAGATCAACGAAATCCTGTGGGAGATGCGGGATACGGAGAAAATAAAAAATCACCGGCGGCATGTTTTTGACATGTTAGGAGGCGTCCAAGAACTCAAAAGAATTCTGAGATGGGAAAATTCTTCTCAATGTTTCCAAATCCACACCGAGATGTTTACCTGCGGCCTCAGCAATTACTTCAGCTGCCTCCACCAATTAACAACTACCCACCAAAAGAAAGAAGAATATAAAACAGAAATTACACCGGAATTAAGTTACTTTCCCCCTTATTTAGTAGAAAAATGCTTAACGCCCCAGTCCCGTGAACCTTTTTATTATCAAGTCATAAGCGAACACGGACTATTTCAAAATACCCATCTGGCCCGCACGCCTCAACTGGTGGCCATGAAGGAAGACGTCAATTATAAACGAGTGCTGCTGGAATACGTAAATGGAAAACAGGCACTGCTGGAAAGAATAGATCCTTATCTCCTGGGTTTTGCCTTGGGAGAAATAGCCAAAGAGTTTGCCCCAGCCTTACCCGAGAAGAAAGCCCATTTTAGAGCCAGACCCCTGAAAGAATTTGATCCCGAAGAAGCCCTTTACGCTTTTTCCCATGAGGATCCCCAAGCAGTAAAAAAAGCAGTGGCTCTGCTGGAAAGTTTCCACTCCTGCCGAGACCGATGGGAAAAATTAAAGGATGGATTACCCCTTCTTTTTTGCCATAATGACATTTCCGAAACCAATATAGTAATAAAAGATAACTGGGACCACCCTTATTATTACTTCCTGGACTGGGAGAGAGCCAGCTACAATGCTGCTGGATCTGATTTGGGAGATGTCATCCGATGGGGAGATTTCCGTTACCTGGAAGAAAAAGGTAAGGTTGAAAGAGTGGAAAAACTCCTGATTAACGGTTATTTGGATGCTATCTCCGAGCTGCCAGTCTCCTGTACGGCCGAGGAAGTTCGATTCGCTGCATACTATCACTTCATCAATCAAAAAACCCGCCTGGCTATTCAAACCAGAAATTTTGAACTTTTCCAGCGTATTGCCCAGCGCAGCAAATTTCTTCAAGAAAAATACAGTTAGCACCTGCCACTTTTCTTGACACCTTAGGAACCGGGAGATAAAATTTTGCTGTAAGTGGCTACTGAAGCTTTATCAATGCAAGCCCCCCTCCTAACCAGGGGTTAAATTCTCCAAGAAATGAGGTTTGTCGATTTTGCCAGGTTTATTTAACGCCCCATCTTCTAGACCGGTAATCTTGCTAAAACGCCTCCTTCGCCGAATCCGCAGAATACCCAGAAGGCTACGCCGCAGCATCTCTTCCGGCAACAAGGCGGCTTTCCCCATTATGGCAAATGTGCCCCAGACGAAGCCTCCCAAAAAAAAGGGGAAATCCCAGCGCAAAATAGAAAAATACCAATACCGCCTGTACAGCCAGGGATTTGTAGAACGTGCCCTTTCCGATCTGCACCAGCTAGCAGCAGAAGAGCAGCGTCCACCATACCAACGCGCCGCTGCCCGCGCCCTGGTATCCTGGTATACTGAGCAGCGCACACCAGAAGATGCCCGCAAAGCTTTAGAATTGCTGCAGACCGCTACCGAAGGAGAAACCAACCTTTCCCGCCTGCAGCAAGCTGCTGTGATGGAAGCCGAATGCCAACTGATTTTAAATGACCCTGCTTCCGGGTTCCGCACCATCGAAGCAGCACTGGAAAAAGGCCCTGAACCCAACTTGTATCTCTCCGCTGCTAACCTGGAAAACTCTTTACCCGCCCGCCTGCAGTGGATAAATCAAGCCCTGGATTATTATAACATCTCACCTATATCCTGCATGAATACATACAATTTCACCCCTTCCAACGGCAACCTTCAAAACCACCAACCTAACCACAATGTAAATACCGGGAGCCATAACCACTCTAATAATTCTAACCGCCCAGAGGGCTATGCACATCAGCACTCCTCCCTGAGCTCTACTTATCATGAGTGCTCTTACCCCCCTTCCCTAACTCTTTTTGACCAACTAACTGCTGATACCCCCGGACCTAAGTACCAGGGACCACCCCTCCACCAAGCCCCCACCGTCACCGTTATCATGGCAGCTTACAATGCAGCCGCTATGATTGGAACCGCTTTGTCTTCTTTGCTGAACCAAACCTGGCCCCATCTGGAAATTATAGTAGTAGACGACGGCAGTACTGATAGCACGGCTGAAGTGGTGGAAGATTATCTTCGCAATCATTCCAGGGGGTGCCAACTGCAACTGATCCGATGCGATATTAACAGCGGTCCCTACGTGGCAAGAAATATGGCCCTCAAAAAGGCCCAGGGGGAATTCGTTACCTGTCACGACGCTGATGACTGGTCCCACCCACAAAAAATTGAGAGGCAGGTACTGCATCTACTACACCATCAACAAGTGATAGGCAATACTTCCGAGCAAGCCCGGTTATCCCCTGAACTTATGCTCTACCGACGGGGACGCTACGGCGTGTTTTGTTATCGCAATACTTCTTCTTTTATGTTCCGCCGAACTCCCGTAGCAGAAACCTTCGGTTACTGGGATTCCGTTCGTTTTGCTGCTGACGATGAACTCATTCGCCGGATCCGTAAAGTCTTTGGAAAACAAGCTTACGCAGATCTTGCCACTGGCCCTCTCGCCTTTATGAGGCACCATCCTGCTTCTCTTACCGAAAACCAAATATTTGGTTTTGGAGGATTCCATATGGGAGCGCGCCGGGAATATCTAGAAAGTTTAACCTATCACCACCGCACTGCTCCCCACCTCTATTACCAATTCCCCATGACCTCCCGACCCTTCCCGGCTCCGGAACCCATGTGGATCAACCGGGAAGCCCCAGCATTAATAGGAAAGCGCCGGCACTTCGATGTGATTATCGCCTCTGAATTCCGTTTCCGGGGAGGGACCTCCGCATCCAACGCTGAAGAAATAAAAGCCCAATCTAAGGCAGGCCTGCGCACCGGCCTTATCCACCTTTCCCGCTACGAAATGAACCCTAAACACCATGCCAACGAAAAAATTCGCCAGTTAATCGATGGCGAACAAGTGCAAAAAATCGTCTACGGAGAAAAAGTTTCCTGCGACTGCCTTATTGTCAAGCATCCCACGGTGCTTCAGGAGTGGCAAAAATTTGTGCCGGATGTCCAAACCCCCAAAGCTCACGTGGTTATCAATCAGGCTCCCAGGGAAGATTACGGTCCCCAGGGGCGCACTTTTTATCACCTGCCCCGCTGCCAGCATCACTTGGAAGAATACTTCGGCCTAGCGGGCACCTGGCACCCCATAGGCCCTCTGCTGCGGGATATACTGCATCAGCACCATTCAGAAGAACTTTCTGAAATCAATCTGTCCCCAACGGATTGGGTAGAGATAATCAACATTGACGAGTGGCGCCGCTCTTCCCGTCCAACCCGTAGTTCTCAGGTGCGCATCGGCCGCCACACCCGCGATGACTACTTTAAATGGCCTCCAGATCCAGCCGCTCTTCTGGCTGCCTACCCCGAGGATGATGCCTATGAAGTACACATCTTGGGGGGCGCCCAGCAGCCGAAACAGATTCTGGGTTACCTTCCCTCCAACTGGCAGGTGCTGGAATTTGGAGAGATCCCACCTCGCCAGTTTCTTTCCTCTTTAGATGTATTTGTCTACTTCACTCACCCTGACATGGTGGAATCCTTTGGGCGAGCCATTATTGAAGCTATGGCGGTAGGGGTTCCGGTAATTCTCCCCCCCGCCTTTCGAAAACTCTTTGGTGAAGCTGCTATCTACACCGAACCTGCAGGAGTCCGTTCTGCCATAGACGTCCTTATGGCAGATGATACTTATTACCAGGAGCAGGTAGAAAAAGCCCTCCACTACGTGGAGGACAATTTCGGCTACAGCCAACACCTGACCCGCATAAAGAGTTAAGTTAAAATTTATGCTTATTCATAAACTTTAATGATTACTTCCCCCACTCCATAAGCTCTAAGGCCTATTTCCTCCGCAGCGCCCCGGGAAAGATCAATGACACGTCCGGAAACATGAGGGCCCCGGTCATTAATCCTTACCGTTACACTTTGACCGGTCTCTACAAATTCTACTTCTGCTTCCGTACCAAAAGGCAGCTCTCGGTGAGCAGCAGTCATGTCGTACTGATCAAAAACTTCACCGCTGGCAGTACGGCTGCCATGGAACCGACTGCCGTACCAAGAAGCAGTACCCCTTTGTTTAAAAACAGGTTCAGGCTCTTCCTGGGAATTCTGTTCTGTTTCTTCATCTTCGTCGCTGTCTGCCGGGGGAACTACCGTTACCCGCTCCACATACTCTTCCAGATCATGTTCCACCATCCATTCCCTAAGCTTTTCGCTGCCATCTTCTTTCACCACTTTCTCCCTAGCCAATAACACCGGGTTGGCTTTCTTGGAAGCTGACGCTGAAACAAGAAGGGCTTCTTGAAAATTGCTATCGGGAACCAAGTAAATATCCTGCCGATCCATCCCCAGCTCACCAGCGATTTCCAAAGCCGTCTGGCGCCTATTTTCGCCCCATATCCGGGTAGAAGAGGGGAGTTCGCTTTTCACTTCTTCTCCAATTACAGCCTCTCCCCCTACCGCCAGGGCACTCTCTACCTCTTCCAAAGCTTCCTGGGTAGCTTCGGGAATCGCCTCAGCTCGAGTTAACAGAACGGAATAACCCTTTTGGGCAGCATACGGACCAATAGCAAGAGCATCGGGGAAATTTTCTCCACTAGCTACTACCGCCTTATCATCCGAAAAGCCCATTTCTGCTGCTATCTCTCGAGAGGTTTCGTAACGGTCTTCACCGTAAACTCTTCTCACCTGCACCTCAGATTCTAACTCTTCTTCCACTTGTTCAGAAACTGCTTTTTCGCCACCTAAAATTATAACTTTTTCGGTATCTAATTCTGCTAGCTCTTCCTTTACATAAGAAGGAATCTCTTCCGGAGGAGTCATAATAATCGGCGCTTCCAAAGAATGCGCCCAGGGAATCCCCGCCAAGGCATCGGGATAATCCTCCCCGCTAGCCATAACTACCACTTCCGCCTGCTCCCAGTTTTCCTGAATTATTTCTATATTCTTTTCCAAATAATCTTCACCTTCAATTCTGGTAACCTCCAACTCTTCAGCATGGACAACCGCCGGCACTAGCAGCCAGCAAAGCAACATTACTACCAAAATCTCCTTGCAGAGAACAGGTTTTCTCATTATATCCACTCCTTATAAATCCCTTAATTGCTATTCATTTTAAATAGTTTTTACTCTGCACTTCCCTTATGTATAAGTCTAGGGCATTATATTATAAATTACCTACCGCATGAAAGACCTATTAATCACCTATACACGCCTAATGCCTTCTATGGACTTATGCAAAGTGAAAATCAACCTTTTATCGAGTTAGAGACAAATTTTTGGCTGATTGTAAGAATTTCTTAAAGCCAGGGGAAATCTGATAAAATCTTTTAAGAATACAAGAAGGAATCTATAAAAGTAAATCGAATTGTTATGTGTAGGTCTTGTCATTTTATCAACAAATATCCATCATACCCAATAAATCTCCAAAGGAGACTAAAAAATGAAAATCCCGAGCAAATTTAGTCCAAGCATTCTTGTGTTCTTGGTTATACTGGCTATTACTCTAATATTTAGCAATCAGGCAAGTGCTGGGGATGCTCCTATCACCCGCCTGGAAGGAGAAAACAGGTACGCTACCGCTGGTGAAATTGCCGAGTATTCCTATCCAGATGGCGCGGAAACTGTCATTCTAGCCAGCGGTGAAGATGAATCCCTTTATGACAGTTTAGCCGGAAGTGGGTTGGCAGGGACCTTAGATGCACCCATACTGCTCACCTCCAAAGACGATCTACCTGAAGCCACAGAAGCAGCCATCAAAGAGTTAGACCCTGATAAAATAAAACTTTTAGGCGGCACTGCAGTTATATCCAAGGAAGTAGAAAGTGCCCTTATAGATTTGGAGTTAGAAGTCTATAGATTTGCCGGAGACAACCGTTACCACACAGCAACTAAAATTGGAGAATACATATTGGGCTATACTGAAGTTAGCTCAAAGGAAGCAGAAAACACCCTTACCGATTTAGAATCAGGCTTGGGTAGACTTGCCGAATACAATCGGTATCATACTGTCGCAAAAAGTGCCGAATACACAGATGAAGAGCTGGAAAAGACTTTTGTAGTTAATGAATCGGCCCTGGCAGATTCCTTAGTTATAGGTCCCTCTGCTGCAAAATCTGGCTCACCTCTTTTATTAGTACAAGAAAACGAAATCCCGGAAGAAACCGAAGAATTCCTTACTAATGCGGAATTTGAAAACCTCAATATCATTGGGGGCAAATCAGTAGTAAGTGAGGATATTGAAGATGAATTAAGTGATATGGTGGAAGGAGAAGTGGAAAGGATAAGTGGGGAAAATCGCTATGACACCAGCCAAGAAGTGTCTTCAGAATTCTTTGACGAACCAGAAATTATTATGCTAGGAAACGGAGATACCCTGGTTGACGCCATACCAGGAGGTTATTTGGGCGCCAAGCTCGAAGCCCCTCTAATTTACACTACTAAAGAAGAGATCCCCCAAGATTCCCAAGACTATATTGACGAAGTGACTGATGAAAACTCTTCAGCGTATTTACTAGGTGGCAGCGCAGTAATTGGATCTTCAGTGGTAGAAGACTTGAAAAGCATTATAAAAGGTCGCGATGATCTGGAATCAAGAGGAGGAGAGCGCCCCTCCCAGGAAGAAACCAGCGAATACGGAGAATACCTTTGCTGGTGGGACGATGGTGTCCAACAACTCTATCCCAGAGGAGCCACCGCCACAGTAACGGACGTAGCTACCGGACTCACCTTCCAGGTAAAGCGCCGGGGCGGTACCAACCACGCAGACAGCGAACCTTTGACATCAGGAGATACCGCCGTTCTACGGGAAATCTACGGCGGCGACTGGAGTTGGAACCGCAGAGCTATCATCGTTAGCGTTAACGGAAGAGACATAGCTGCCTCCATGAATGGAATGCCCCACGGAGGACAGAACATCCATGACAACAATTTCCCGGGCCATATTTGCATTCACTTCAAAAACAGCAAAGCTCACAGTACTAATAGTGTCTGTGAAAGACACCAGTCCAAAGTAAAAGAAGCTGCCGGTTTAAACTAGTGATAAGTCGTTAAATTCGAGCCTTTATAATAAGCCTTTCACCTATAGCATCAACCAAGGGCGAAAGGCTTTATATTGTATTACAAATTTGCTGGTTACAGAGATTTTAGTATTTGGTGGGGGAGTTTTCAATTAATATAGTGGGATACTTTTAGATTAGCATAA
>CAZXDQ010000037.1:0-1521 GCA_964639405.1 uncultured Syntrophomonadaceae bacterium
GTGCCAGTCGGCTACAAAGAAAAAGCAGTGGTAATTTTCCTGAAGCTCTAACCAGTTTTGCAAAGCTCCCAAGTAATTTCCCAGGTGTAGAAAACCAGTAGGGCGCATTCCACTCAAAACTACTTTGACAGTTTCCATTTTTGTTACCTCCACTTAAACTCCAAGAATTAGGTTAACTATAGTTTGCAGCACTGTATATATAAAATTTATTAAAGGACCAATCACAGCCCCTACCAGTCCTGTAGCCAGCAGGAGAATCAGAATTAGGGGGGCGTAAGGCTCAATTTGACGGTAGGTCCCCAGCAAACTGGCTGGCAGCAGGGAAGAAAGAACCTTTGAGCCATCTAAAGGGGGTACCGGCAGCAGGTTGAACACCCCGAAAGCGATGTTGAGGAAAGATAAGACGAATAAAAAATTTTCCAGGAAAACTCCTACCTCCATCAATCCCATCACCAATAGACTTAAGAAAGCCAGGGCAAAATTTGAAAAAGGTCCAGCCAGGGAAACTTTGAGAAGCCCCTGCCGGTAATCAGTAAAATTATAGGGGTTGATAGGCACCGGCTTGGCCCACCCGAACCCAGCAAAGAGTAGCATCAAAGTGCCTATGGGATCAAGGTGAGCCAAGGGATTCAAAGTAAGGCGCCCTTGAAAAGCTGCGGTGCCATCCCCCATCGCCAAGGCCATCCTTCCATGGGAGTATTCGTGGATGGTTATAGCCAAAAGTATGGCGGGAACCACGTAAATTAAATTTTCCGGTCCTAAAAGCAGCATTAGTTATCTCCTTTCTCTTTACAACCTTCTTCCTTATCCTGTTTGCTCAAGTAGTCCTGGGCAAATTTCCTTTCTTCTGTTTCGCCGTTTACGGTGCCGTCCAAAACTGCGTTCTGCAGTTCCTTTAAGACTCTCCCCATCAGTGGTCCCGGAGTAAAGCCAATTGCCTTCAAATCTTCTCCGGTAAGATTCGGCCTCTTGAAGCGCAGTTCGGCCCGATACCAGTAAACATTGTCTTTGATTCTGGAATCACCAGCTACGGCCATAAGTGTAAGCAGGGCTTCTTCCGGAAGAGCTTCCAAAACCCTATAAACCCTACTTGCCACCGGTTGGCTTTTTCTCAATTCTTCTATTACAGCAGGAACTTGACGACAGCAAACCTCTAGCTTTTTAAGCCTTTCGCGAGAAAGATGCATACGCCTGCCTGCACTGTAGACTTCTTCCTGGGAACTCCCATAGAACAGAGCCGCCAAAAATAAAATTTCTTCATCGGGAGAATCTATCCATCTCCCTTCCCGGTTCCCTTCTACCACTTCTTTTCCCAGGGAAACTCTTTCCCAAATACGCGCATCGGGGCACAGTCGAGGAAATACCTGGGTAAGAATGCCCAGATGGTACAATCTTTCCAACACTGCGGCAGGCTTGCTTTCCCGAAAGATAAGCCTGATCTCTTCATTTAATCGGTCTCTACTCACTTTTCCCAAGTTACGCTTTTTCACCGCGTGTTTCAAATGCCTTTCGGTATCTCTT
>CAZXDQ010000037.1:1531-10361 GCA_964639405.1 uncultured Syntrophomonadaceae bacterium
AAGCCAAACCTCTGCTCAAAACGAATTGCCCTCAAAAGGCGCAGGGGATCATCGACAAAACTCAATTGGTACAGGATACGGATAATTCCGTCCTGCAGATCCTGCCTTCCCCCGAAAAAATCTATCACTTCCCCAAAGTTTCCTCGTTTAAGTGAGCAGGCCAGGGTATTTATAGAAAAATCCCTTCGAAAGAGATCGTTTTTCAAGCCCGCCATTTCTACATTGGGTAACTTTCCTGGGACAGGATAAAATTCTTTGCGGGCGGTCACCAAATCGAGCCGGCTTCCGTCTCGGAAATAAATGGTAGCAGTACCAAAAGGGTCATAAGTAATTAACTTACCCTGCAACAGATGATTCAAACGGTTAGCAAAAGGAATGGCCTCCGGTATAACCACTAAATCTAAATCTCGGGGAGAAGCCACTCCCAGAAACAAATCCCTGATAATCCCCCCCACCAGGTATACTTGATATCCCTCTTCTTCGGACAAGTGGGTTATAATCCAGAGAAGGCGCTGCAATTTATGGGGCAGCTCACGATTGATAAGTCCAGTTAGGTCATCAATGACAGTAATATCTTGCGATAGATTTTCTTTGTATGGAACCAACTCCTTTTCCCCTCCAACCTGCACTGTAAAAGTACCGGCTCTTTTCTACCGATAATATTCACTACATTATACCATAAAGAAAAGTAGGGGAAAATTGGTTCGGCTGCACCTTTTGGTTATTCCAAAGGGGGGTGCAGCAAAGGGGGAGGGATGATGCGGGTAGAAGATATCTCACAGGCTCCCTCTATTAATCTTTTCGCTTCTTGGATATTAGCCCCCTTTTTCCGGGAATAGAGGGAAACCAGAGGAGCCCCTGGCTCAACCTTCTCTCCTACTTTATAGTGAAGGACCAATCCCGCTTCATGGTCCAGATCCTCTTCTTTGCGGAATCTTCCCGCCCCCAATAAAGCAGAAGCTTTACCAATTTTCAGGGCGTCCATAGATGACAAGTAGCCCCCGCGAGAAGTTTTCAATGCACCCTGGAAACAAGCGTCAAGGGGACCGCTTTGGTGAAAGGAAGAGAGGGAACCACCCTGAGCGGAAACCATTTCTTCAAATTTGCGGTAAGCCCTGCCGGAGTTCAATTGCTCTTCCAGATAGTTCCACGCTTTTTCCAGGGAATTTTCTTTGCCCGTAGAAAGGAGAAGCCTGCTTCCCAGGGTTAAGGCTAGCTCTTTTACGTCGGAAGGACCCTCACCTTGAAGGACCTGTATGGCCTCTCTAACTTCCAGGGAATTGCCCACCTGCCTTCCTAATGGCTGGTTCATGTCGCTGATTACTGCAGAGGTACGGACTCCCATCTCTTTCCCCAGGCGGACCATAATACTTCCCAAGCCCCGAGCAGCGTCTACCGATTTCATAAAAGCTCCTTCCCCTGCTTTTACATCCAGCACCAGGTGAAATGCACCACCGGCCACTTTTTTGCTCATAATGGAAGCAGCAATCAGCGGAATACTGTCTACTGTTGCCGTAACATCCCGCAATGCGTATATTTTTCCATCGGCAGGAGTCAGCTCTTCTGACTGGCTAACTATTGCCACTCCTACCTTTTCTATTTGCTCGCGAAGAGAAGGAAGAGAAAGATTAGTTTTAAACCCAGGTATGCTCTCTAGCTTATCCAGGGTTCCTCCCGTATGCCCCAGCCCTCTTCCCGACATCTTGGGCATCAACAAACCGGCAGAAGCCACTAGGGGCGCTACCACCAGGGTAGTTTTATCTCCCACCCCTCCACTGCTGTGTTTGTCTACGATCAGCCCCGGTTCCTTTTCCCAGTCAATCCTCTTGCCGGAATCAATTAATGCCTTAGTGTAAACAAAAAGCTCTTTCTCCCCCAACCCATTTATAAAGGCGGCCATCAAAAAAGCCGCCATCTGATAGTCAGGGATTTCCCCTCTAGAATAACTTTCAACCATAAAAATTATTTCTTCCGCGGATATTTCTTTTCCGTCCCTTTTGTTCTCAATAATCTGCAGGGCCCGCATTCAATTCTCCTCTACAATAAGCATTCATTTGATTTCTTCCCAAAAACTTTCTCCTGCTGTCTCCTCATTTAAGCGAAAGTAATCCATAACGGTGGCGCCCAAATCTGCCAGGCTGCGCCGAATACCCAAAGTGATGCCCTTCTTTACTTGTTCTCCCCACACCAAAAGAGGCACGTACTCCCGGGTGTGGTCAGTCCCCGGCCAGGTAGGATCGCAGCCGTGATCGGCAGTTATCACCAGTAAGTCGTGGGGTTGGATATGTTCTTGGAGTAAAAGCAAAAAATCGTCGAATTCCTTCAAGGCCCAGGCAAAACCGAAAGCGTCATTCCGGTGCCCGTAAAGCATATCAAAATCAACCAGGGTAGCCCAGATAATGCCGCTGCTTATTATCTGCATGGCCTCCAAGATCCCAGAAGCAATATCCTGGTTTCCCCCTTGGGCAGGCACGTGCCTGGTAATACCTTTACTGGCAAAGATATCCTTCACTTTTCCCACGGCAACCACTTCTTTCCCCGAGCGAGAAGCCAGATCCAACACGGTGGACTGGGGGGGTGGTAAGGCAAAATCTTTCCTCTCTCTAGTTCGGATGAAATTATCCGCCGTGCCGGTAAAAGGACGGGCGATAACCCTGCTCACCGCATTTTCCCCCTGGAGGAGCAGGCGGGCTGTCCTGCACCATTCGTACAGCAACTCCAGGGGTACCACCTCCCGGTGGGCAGCAATTTGAAATACGCTGTCGGCTGAAGTGTAAACAATGGGCTTTCCCGTATCCAGGTGCAGTTCTCCCAGCTCCTGGATAATCTCCGTGCCTGAGGCGGGTTTATTGCCCAGAACCCCCCTACCGATAGCCCTGGTGAACTCATCAATTATTTCCCGGGGAAACCCCCGGGGGTAAACAGGAAAAGGTTTTTGCAGGCGCAAGCCGGCTAATTCCCAGTGTCCAGTAGTAGTATCTTTGCCCGGGGAAGCAATAGCCATACTTCCCACAGCAGCACGGGGTGAAGGAGAAGGAGGCACCCCTTGAATAGCAGCTAAATTTCCCAGTCCCAAGGAAGTTAGCTGGGGAACGTCTAAACCTCCTACTTCCCGGGCAACATGGGGAAGGGTAGCAGCACCGTGGTCTCCATAAGCCCCAGCATCCGGTAAAGGTCCTATACCAGCTCCATCCAAAACCATAATAATTACTCGGCGCTGATAAGTTGATTCGTGGGACCACCATAAGTGCTGTGCTTTAGGCTCGCGGGTGAGTCTGGTCATATATTTCACGGATCTTTCTTCTAGTAATTTGAGTGTACACCTGGGTAGTAGAGATATCGGAGTGCCCCAGCATTTCTTGAACCGAACGAAGATCGGCACCATTTTCTAATAAATGGGTGGCAAAAGAGTGCCTCAAGGTGTGAGGGGTTATTTCTCCGGATATTTTTGCTTTTCTGGCGTACTTTTTCAAGATTTTCCAAAAACCCTGCCTGGTTAGCCGTCTTCCGTGGTGATTAACGAAAAGGGCCTTCTCTTCATCTCCCTTGACCAACCTGCTCCTGCACCTCTGTATGTATTCTCGCACGTTATCTATTGCCATTGAACCAATAGGAACTATACGCTCTTTCATCCCTTTCCCTCGGCAGCGTAAAAATCCCACCTCCGGATTGAAATCCGCCAGGTTTAAAGCAACCAATTCCGATACCCTGAGCCCTGAAGCGTAAAGCAGTTCCATCATCGCCTTATCCCTTAACCCCACCATTCCATCATTTTGAGGCTGTTCCAGGAGGCGCTCCACTTCTTCTGAAGATAGGACCCGGGGCAGCTTTTTCTCTATTTTGGGGGCCTCTAAATTAAGGGTGGGATTCTCTTCCATCAACTCTTCATCCACCAAAAACTGAAAAAAAGAGCGCAAAGAAGCTACGTTGCGGGACACTGTGGACGAAGCTTGTCCTTTTTCCCGCAAATGTTTTAAATACTCCTTTATCATTTGGCGGTCCACCGCCAACAATTCCTGCTTCCGCTGCTGCAAAAACTGCATAAAGGAATTGAGATCCCTCCGGTAAGAATCCAGGGTGTTTTGGGATAGACCTTTTTCCACTGACAAATAATGTATAAAATCCTTCAACAAACCTTCCATAGTTTAATACCCCTTATACTCTATTGCAAGAATAGTTAATTCAACAAATAATTCCCAGAATCCTTTTTCAAAAAAAACCAGCCAAAAAAATAAATAAGGCCTGCATTAGCCCACACTTCCTGTACTTAAAATACCGATAATGGTTTTTGCGTCTTTTACCCATAAATTCTTAATTCCTTCTATCGCCTCTTCCCGGGTCAACCATGCCAGCTGAAGATTTTCTTCACCATCCCCCAGCGGAGATTCCTGGTAGTGCAGGATTTCCTCGGCTTGGAACAAGTAAACGGTTTCATTGCAGAAGCCCGGAGAGGTGTAAAACTGACTAAGGAGGTGAAGTCCCTTTGCTTCAAAACCAGTCTCTTCCAACAACTCCCGGTGGGCACAAGCCGCTGGCTCCTCGCCCTTTTCCAGTTTACCCGCCGGTATTTCCAGCAGAACTTCACCGGTGGGATAACGAAACTGCCTTAGCAAGAGGAGCTTTCCTTCCTTTTCTGCCACTACCGCCACTGCACCCGGATGTTCCACTACTTCCCTTTTGCTGGTTTTTCCATTAGAAAGTTCCACTTCGTCCACTTTGACGCCAATAATACCGCCGCGATACTTTTCTTTCGAGCTCAGAGTTTTCTCTAACTGTTCATCAGACAAAAGCGCCTCACCACCTTCTGACTATTTAACCTTTCTATTTATTTCGGGAAAATCCTTCCTAATGCAACAACTCTTTGTTTGTAACTGATCGCCTTTCAGCTTCAGAATCTTTTCTCCCCGGGAAGGTATTGTCTATTACATGTCGAATAATTTTATGTAAGACTTCTTTAAATATTTATCAATTTAAGTATTGATTGCACTTTTTGACCGGGAGGTCACTGATTATGCTAAGGCTCATTGTGGCCGACGATAACAGGGAGTTTAATGAACTGCTGACTAATTTTTTTAACAGCCAGCCCGACTTCCAGGTAGTATGCTCCGCTTTCAACGGGAAAGAAGCCCTCCAAGCCATCCAGGAACAGCATGCCGACATCCTGCTTTTGGATATTATAATGCCTCATTTAGACGGTATAGGCGTATTGGAACAAATATCCCAATTAGAACTGGAAAACCCACCCCAAGTAATTATGCTTACCGCTTTTGGACATGAAAACATCACCCACAAGGCAGTAGAGTTGGGGGCCACCTACTATATCCTAAAGCCCTTCAAGATGGAAGTGCTGGCCGATAGATTGCGCCAACTCAACAGCGCCCACCCTCCTTCTACTAACCTTGACGTTAACCCTGCACCAAATACTGGAATACTGGGTAAATCTACCGCCCAGGATCCACCAGAAGCCCCCCTCTCTTTAGAAGAAGAAGTTACCCGGGTGCTGCATGAAATAGGCATCCCTGCCCACATCAAAGGCTACCTCTATCTGCGGGAAGCTATTATTATGGTGATAGAAGAAATCGAGCTTTTAGGTTCCGTGACTAAAACTCTCTACCCGCGGATAGCGGAACAATTCGACACCACTTCCAGCAGGGTGGAAAGGGCTATCCGGCATGCTATCGAAGTGGCATGGACCAGAAAAAATACCGAAACCATCCAAAAATTCTTCGGATACACCATAAACAGCCAAAAAGGCAAGCCTACCAACTCCGAATTTATCGCCATGTTAGCTGACCGCCTCAGGCTCCATCACAAGTCTTGATCTTAGGCTTCATTCTCCAGATAACCCCAGCAACCGGGCAGCATTTAAACCCAGAATCTGTTTCTTGGCCTCCTCGCTTAAAGGGAGGTTCCTTATCTTTTCGATATTGTCCCCTATCCCAGGGACCGCCGGCCAATCCGAGCCGAATATGGTTTTATGGGACAGCTTTTCCAGTTCGGGAAGGTATTCTAGGAGCTTTTGAGGGGGAAGGCCCGCCAGCTCCAAATAGAGGTGCTCATGAAGTTGGGCCAAAAAAGCAGCCTGTTGATACCAGAATCCCCTGCCGCTGTGGACCAGCAAAACCTTGAGTTGGGGAAAATCTACTGCCACCTCGTCCCAACACAAAGGTTCCCCGTATTTCATCCGGGCACCTGGAAAAATAGAACTTCCCGTATGGGACATGATAGGTATTCCCCTTTCCTGAGCCAGATGGTACATTGGATACAGCCGGGGATGGTTGGGATAAAAATGCTGGTAAGTAGGATACAGTTTTAGCCCCTGCATTTTCAATTCATCCAAGCAGTATCGCAGCTCTTCCTTGGGATCCGTTACCATATAGGGGTTAATATTGGCAAAGGGGATAAGCTTTTCACGGCCCTCGCAAAAATCCGCCACGTACTCATTATCGGTTATTCCGGTAGTAATGGGTGAATATTCAGCTAAACAGACTCCATAATCAACCCCGTTGGCCTCCAGCAAAGTTTCCAACCTTCCCGGATCCAATTCACCTTCCGCATCTGCAACTTTTTCTAATCCCGATCCCCTCTCAATAAAAGTCTGGATCCACCGGTTAACATAATCCTTAGACATTTCCAAAGTGCCTATATGCAGGTGAAAATCCACTACTACTTCCTGCTGGGAAGAAGACATACCACCCTACCCCTTTTCTTTAATAAATTATCCTCCGTAACCGCGGCCCTGTTTTATCTTTGCTGCTCGCTCCAAAAAAGTGTCTACATGCTGTAGGTTAACCGGATCCAACCCCCCGTCCAGCATACGAGCCAACTCCTCCCGGCGCTCCTGATCGCTTAAAGGAAAGGCCTTAGTTACAGTTCTACCTTCCCTTTCCTCTTTATAGAGAAGAAGGTGGTGGTCCGCCATAGAAGCCAGGTGGGGACTGTGAGTCACGCAAAGAACCTGGTGATCACTGGAGAGCGAAACTATTTTTTCTGCCACTGCCTGAATGGTCTGGCCACCTATGCCGGCATCCACTTCATCAAAAATGAGAGTAGGAATGCGATCTTTAGAGGCTAAGATGGATTTAAGGGCCAACATTACCCGGGACATTTCCCCTCCCGAGACAATCTTGTTTAATGGCTTCAGGGACTCCCCAGGATTGGCAGAAAACATAAATTCTGCCCGGTCCCAGCCCCGAGGAGAAAAGGTGCTGCCCGGTTCCAATTGTATAGTTATTCTTGCCTGCTCCAAAGCCAGATCAGCCAAAGCTTTGCTCAAAGCATCCTCCAAGCGTTCTGACGCCTCCCGGCGCTTTTCAGAAAGATCTCCACAAGCTTCTTCCAACTGCTGTTTAAACTTTTGAATTTCTTCTTCCAGCTTTTCTGCCCTTTCCTCGTTCCCTTCCAAATCTTCCAGTTCTTGCTTCCTAGCTTCGGCAAACTGCAGTACTTCTTCCACTGTAGCCCCGTATTTCTTCTTTAAATCCTTTATTTCTTCCAAGCGTCCCTGCACTCTTCCCAATTCCTGGGGATCAAAGCTTATGCCGCTCTGATAGCGCCCCAGCTCCAGGACTGCTTCTTCCAGCTGGGCAGCTGCTCCGCTTATCATTTCCGCTACTTCCTGGAGGGAAGAATCTATGGCGGCAGCTTCTTCTATCTCTTGCTGCACCTCGCTCAAACCATCTCGAAGAGAAGGCGTTTCAGGGGAACTTTCTTCTCCTGTCAACTGCTGATGGGCCCGGTACAAGTGCTGAAACAACTTTTCAGCATGGGAAAGGACCCGCTCCTGGTGCAGGAGCTCCTCTTCTTCCTTAACGGAAACCTCGGCTTTCTCTATTTCCTCTATCTGGTGCCTCAAAATTTCTTTCCGTCTCTCTCTTTCGCGGTTATCCTTCCCCAATTCTTCCAGCTGGCTCCGGCACTCCTGGATTCGCTGGTAAAGTGATGCCACTTCCTCCCTCTGGCTTACCACTTCTTCCCCGCCAAATTCGTCCAGCATCTCCAGATGCTTGGAGGGCTGCAAAAGGGATTGATGCTCATGTTGACCGTGAAGATCCACCAGGAAAGCCCCCAACTCCTTTAGAAAAGAAACCGGCACCCCTCTTCCATTTACCCTCGCTATGCTTCTCCCTTCTTTCAACACTTCCCGGGAAATAATCAGAGTGTCTTCCGGGGTAATGCCATAATCCTCCAGGTAGCCCTGAAAAGTAGCGGGCAGAAATTCTTCCCAAGAAAAATGGGCCTCTATATAGGCTTCCCGGGAGCCTTCCCGCACATGTTCCGCCGAAGCCCGTTCTCCTAAAATAAGACCCAATGCACCGATGATGATTGATTTTCCGGCACCAGTTTCGCCGCTGAGAACGTTGAATCCAGGAGCAAAATTCAATTTCAGATCATCTATAAGGGCAAAATTTTTTACGTTAAGCTGAAAGAGCAAGGTATCACCCTTTTCCTATCCTTTTAGTTTGTGGTGTAAAAGATTGTAAAAGGAGCTGTAGGGGAAGGTAATCAATTTTACCTTATCATGCGCCCGGGACAATCTGACCCGGTCATTTTTCTTTAGATTAAAACCCACCTGGCCGTCCATAGTTAATACTATATCCGCATTAGAGGTAGTCACTTCCACTGAGATCGTTTCGCTGGAATCTACTATCACCGAGCGGCTGTACAGGCTGTGGGGGCAAATAGGAGTAACTACCAACACTTCCAAATTGGGATGAATAATAGGCCCCCCTGCGGAAAGAGAGTATGCGGTGGAACCGGTAGGAGTAGCCACCACCAATCCGTCCCCGGAATAAGTTTCCAGGTACTCTTGATTGATATACGCGTTAAG
>CAZXDQ010000038.1:0-10295 GCA_964639405.1 uncultured Syntrophomonadaceae bacterium
AAATTTTGATAACCAACTTGATCTTTTGCTAGCAGCACCAAATGATGCTGTTGATCATCCAGAGAAGCTTCTTTTTGAAAACGTGAGCGAGGAGCCGTATAAACTTCACAACCCAAGATGGGTTTTATTCCTGCTTCCTTACAGGTTTTATAAAAGTCAACCACTCCATACATGGATCCGTGATCAGTAATGGCCAAAGCCTTTCCTCCGGCTTCCCGTACAGAGGTTACCAGATCTTTTATCCTTGCCGCACCGTCTAAAAGACTGTATTCGGTATGTACATGCAGATGCACAAAACCTTCCATTTGATTATCCATGATAAACCCCCTTATTTGTATTTTGATCGTTATACGAGTTGGGGTTATTAATTACATTTTATTAGATTTCTTAATTCTATTTAAGGGGCAATATTTCCTGTAAGCTCCTTCGGCAAAATGATATTCTCTTAAGTAAGTAAATGTGAACAGGTTTGCTTGGCTATAAAAAGTCAGATTTCCAAAAGCGTATTAATTTGGTGATATTTGTGTTATAATAATGCCAAGTTTGGCGGTTCGCAAGGAGGATACTATTGTCAAAAAATCCTGATCGTGATTGGAAGCTGGCGTTTAAGATAAGCCTCGCTTTTTTTGTAATTTTATTTTCCCTGTGGTTATTGAGAGAGTTAGCTTCCATAATCGCGCTATTTTTAGTTGCCTTTCTGGTAGTATATTTTATATCTCCAGTAATGAAAATATTCATACGAAAGAAAGTTCCCCCTTTTCTGTCTGCTATTTTGACCTTCATAATATTGTTAGCTTTTTTGGGTTTAATTTTTTATGCCATAATTCCCGGAATGATTAATGAACTAAGCGAACTAGCTACCTATTTGAGCACGGAATTGATTCCCATGTTAGAAGCGGGTCTTATGGAATCAGCGTTGCAGGAATTAGAAGCACTAGATTACCGTTTTAATTTACGAATAACAGAAACCATAACTGATTTTGCCACGGGCTTAGTGGAAGGACTTCCTCAATATATCGAGGAACTTCTTACTGGATTGGGAGCTATATCGGTGGCTTTTTTCACCGGTTTGTGGTCATTGGTGGTTTTAGTATTCATTATCTTCTATCTTCTGATCGAAGTGGACAAAGTAAAAGAAAAATTTACCCAGTTATTTCCTAACATTTATCATCAAAACGTGGTTCATGTTTTCTCGGTAGTAGATGAAAAAGTAGGTGCTTTCGTCCGGGGCACTATAATGCGTTGTTTGGTAGTAGGATTCATTACTGGTATTATCCTTTCTATTACCGGAATGCCTTTTGCTCTTATGTTGGGTGTTATTGCCGGCATTTTAAATATAGTTGTGTATATTGGCCCTGTTTTGGCTGCTATTCCGGCAGTTTTATTTAGTTTAGTGCCCAATACCCCCCATCCTTTGCTCATTATCGGTGTATATCTGGCTGCTCAAAGTATAGATGCTTTCGTCCTTACTCCCAATCTGTTGGGTAAGGCAGTAGATTTGAGCCCCCTGACTATTATTACTACAGTATTGATCGGTGCTCACTTGGCAGGTTTATTGGGGATCCTGCTGGCAATTCCTTTGGCAGCTATTTTAAAAGTAATCATTAACCATTATTATATTAATAGCCACAGTACTAACCAACGTAAGCCTGGTTAGTGCCAGTTAATACGGTTTTATTCATATTCAATTCCGAGAGAGAAAATATCTTATTCCAGGCCGGGAAAATTATGCTGGCGCATGGCTTCGTAGAGAACCACCGCTACCGTATTAGACAAATTAAGGGATCTTTTAATTTGCCTTACCATAGGAAGGCGGTATACATGTGGATAATTGTTTATAAGGAGATGAGGCAAACCTGAGGTTTCGCTGCCAAAAATAAGAAAATCATTATCAGTATAAATTTGCTGATGGTAATATTCTTTCCCGTGGGAAGAAAAAAACATGAACCTACCCTCATTTCGGGCAAACTTCTCTGAGAAATCCTCCCAGGAGTAGTGCAAGAATAACTTTAGATGTTCCCAGTAATCCAAACCAGCTCTTTTTAGATAGCGATTCTCTAAAGAAAACCCTAAAGGTCGAATTAAATGCAGTTCACTATTGGTTAATACACAGGTTCTAGAAATGTTTCCAGCGTTTTGAGGGATCTCTGGTTCAAATAAAACCACCCGCATAAGATATTTTCTCTCCTTCTATTAATGCGGACCTTCTATTAGTGCGAACCTAATTCGTTTGGTCGATAATTTCAATACTGTTTTTTTCGGGCAAAAAAAGTAATCCTGGGTTCCTTCTCCAAAGGCGAGGTAAATTTAAAAGTAGGATACATAGCCTGAAGCTCAAATCCTGATTCTTTTAAAAGCTGTAGCACTTTTTCCCTATCGTGTTCTTTTTCTCGATGATACTCTTGAAAAACTTGCCACGGTTCCTCTGAATTATCTCCAGGGGTTTTTATGGTAAGCCATGTTTCGCGAATCATTTTTTCCATGGAATAACTAGTTTCCCATAATAATGTAAAATATTCTTCCTGTACTCGGCACTTTTCTGGTTTATCATCTTCTCCCTTACCGTGAAAATATCCAGGAAAGCTCAAGTCAAAGATGAAACTACCTTGGTCAGTAAGAATACGATATACGCTTTGAAAGGCTTTTTTAAGGTCATGATCAGTTAGCAAATAATTCAAGCCATCTTGGTAGTGAACTGCCAGTTGAAAGTCTTTATGCCCGGGAATAGTTCGAATATCAGCCTGGTAGAAGAAAAGATTAGTAATTCCTGGCTTGACCTTTTCTCTTGCTTTCTTTACCATTTCCCAAGAATAATCTATTCCTGTTACTAGATATCCTTTGTGAGCAAAAGGGTAGGAAGAGCTTCCAGTTCCACAGGCTAAATCAAGTATTTTTTTTGCTGAGATATGGTGACGGTGCATTATTTCTTCTACATAATCAGTCCAGCCTTCATAATCTACTTCCTGCATCAAAAAATCGTATATGGTTGCCAAACCGCTGTATGGATCTCCTGCTGGTAGAGGTTTTTGATTACGCATCTAACGTTATTCCGCCTTTATTCCAATAATAATTGCATTCAGATTGCAAAGCGCAATCCTGACATCGAGGGACCCGGGGCAAACAAAACTTCCTGCCGTGGGCAATTAAACGATAATGAGTAGGTAGCCACTCTTCAGCAGGAATGTTTTCCTTCAATTCTTCTTCAACTTCTTCCACCTGGTCTCCCTTTGCCAACCCTAAACGTCGAGATACCCGAAAAACATGAGTATCTACCGGAAAAGCGGGATTATTGAAAATTGCTCCCCACACCAAATTAGCAGTTTTACGGCCCACCCCTGGAAGTTGCATTATTTCGTTCCAAGAAGGAGGGATTTCGCCCCCATACTTATCAGTAACTAGTTTGGCTAGCTTCACCAGATTTCGGCTCTTGTTGCGATACAAGCCACAGGCTTTAATTATTGATTCTAACTCTTCAGGAGTAGTGTTTGCTAAGGAACTCGCATCGGGATAATAAGAGAAAAGCTCTTTAGTAATTCTGTTTACCTGTTGATCGGTGCTGCGAGCAGACAAAATTACCGCTACTAAAAATTGAAAGGGTGAACAGGATTGCAGAGAAGAATGGGCTTTTTCATACTCCTGTTTTAGTATTTTTACAACCTTTTTACCTTTTTCACTATTTGACATTATTGTATCCTGTATTTATTGGTGTTTGATGATACCTTCCTGGGAAAACTTATCAATATCCTCTTCTTTATATCCTGCTTTTACCAGTATTTTCCTGCTATGTTCTCCTAATTTCGGAGGAGGCAAAGAAATCTTCCCTTCATCGGAAGAAAATTTAAGAGGAAAACCAAGTTGTTTCTGTGAAATTCCGTTGTTGCGCTCCACTTTCACAAAATTGTTGCGATATTGAGAATGAGGATGTTGATAGGCTTCCTCTAAAGATAGTACCGGCTCACAACAGGCATCCAAGGAGCTGAAAAACTCATTCCATTCTTGCTGGGTCTTTTGCATAAACATCTCTTTCAACTCTGTTTTCATGCTTTCTTGTTCTTCTGTCTGGTATTGTTTTTCAATCCAGTGAGATCGGTTTATTGCTTCACAGAAATTTTTCCAGAAAGCAGGTTCCAGTGCTCCCAAGCTCATATATTTTTTGTCTGCCGTGGGATAAAGATTGTAGCAAGCAAAAGCCCCCGTAAGCACTCCTTCATTTCTGCGGGGTAATTTTTCTCCACCCCAATAGGAAGATGCAGCATACGAAAGCCAGGGAAGTAGTCCATCCGCCATAGACAAATCGATGTTCTGACCCTTGCCGTGTTTTTCCCGGTAGTACAAGGCCATCATAATCGAACTTAATGCTAGAATAGACCCCCCTCCTATATCTGCTACTTGTAGACAAGGCATTACCGGGGGTTCTCCCGGGGGGGAGCTCAAATCTTGAATCCCCATCAAGGAAATATAATTAATGTCATGCCCTGCTTTTTGAGCATAAGGTCCGTCTTGACCGTAACCGGTAAGAGATAAATATATTAATTGAGGGTTGTGGCGCTGCAAGCTTGAATAATCCAACCCCAGTCGAGCCATTACCCCGGGGCGGAATCCTTCCATCAATACGTCGCAAGTTTTAGCCAGATTGGTAAGTATTTCTATGCCCTGGGGGTCTTTTAAATTAATTGCCAGGCTCTTCTTATTGCGATTGAGCTGCCAAAAAAAAGAGCTGTCTTCATCCAGCTTGGGATGATTATGGCGGGTAGGATCTCCCTGCCAGGGATCTTCAATTTTAATTACTTCTGCTCCATAATCCGCCATTATACAAGAACAAACGGGGCCCGGCAGCAGTCTGGTTAAATCCAAAACAGTCAAATTATCCAAAAGCCTGTTCATTAGTTAAGATCTTCCTTTCCCTTTCTCAGCATATCTAGGAAGGACCAGGGGAGATTTTTCTGTGGTCTCTATACCAGCCTCGGTTAGTTGTTGCTTATAGTCCTTAAGGTGCTCTAAATTAACATTACCTTTAATAGCAGTTTCTTTACTGACTTGAGCAGCACTCCTCCCGGCTCTTCTGCCAAAAACTAGTATATCCAAAAGAGAATTTCCCATGAGTCGATTGCGCCCGTGGATGCCTCCAGCGTTTTCCCCTGCCACGTAGAGGTTTTCTACAGAACTACCTCCGTTGTCGTCAATCAATAAGCCACCATTTTGGTAATGCAGGGTGGGGTAAATAAGGATGGGGTCTTTTCTAATATCCAAATCAAAGCGCTGAAACTGCCGCAGCATGGCTGGAAGTTGTTTTTCTATGGTGCCTTCTCCGTGGATTTTTTCAATTAACGGAGAATCTAACCAAACACCTGCGTGCCCGGTGGGAGTTGTAATTCCTAATTCTTTTTCTATGCATTCACGGATAATTGCAGAGGACTCTACATCCCTGGTTTCCAAGTGATAAACAAATTGTTCCCCCTGTATATTAAGGGGGGTTGCCCCCAATCCTCGAACTTTTTCCGTAACCAACAACCCTAACAATTGGGGTGGATAGATTGCGCCAGTTGGATGATATTGTATGGTGTCCATAAAAGCCAGCTTGGCTCCTGCTCGGTATCCCATAATGAGACCATCTGCTGTCGCTCCGTAATGATTGGTGGTGGGGAAATCTTGAAAATGTAATCTTCCAGAACCCCCAGTTGCCAAAATAACCGTTTTGGCACGAACCAAAAAATGCTCCTGGGTTTCCAAGTTATAAAGGACTGCTCCCCCTACTTTTCCTTCTTCGTCTAGCACCAGCTCCAGGGCAGGACTAAACTCTTACACTTCTATTCTTCGGTTGTGTATTTCATCCCTTAAAGTACGCATTATTTCTGCTCCGGTATAATCCCGGGCAGCGTGCATCCGCTTTCGAGAGGTGCCTCCTCCATGGATAGTAACCATAGTCCCGTCTTCATCTTTGTCGAACATGCAGCCAAGCTTTTCCAACCATCCCAACACCATAGGGGCGTCTATTACTAGTGACCTGACCAGCTCAGGTATGTTATAAAAACCTCCTCCCCCAATCACATCCAGGTAGTGTTGAGCTGGAGAATCATTAGGTTTGTCAGCCGCCTGGATACCGCCCTGGGCCATAACGGTGTTTGCATCTCCAAGTCTAAGTTTGGTGGCTAATAAAACTTGAGCACCATGTTCATGCGCCTCTAAAGCTGCAGCTGCTCCAGCTCCACCGCCCCCCACTATCAAAACATCCACTTCGTAAGCGGCTTCTGAGAGATCCAGGGATTCCTCATGCAGGCAGCTAGGAGCTTCAATCAGGTCAGCCAGTTCCTGAGGCACTCTGTCTCCGCGGTTTACCCCTACTTTTATTTCCCTAAATGCTGCTTCGATATAATCCGGGTGGAATTTATACAGCACATCCTGACGTTCTTCTGGAGACATGCGGGGATAAGGGTTATTTACCCGCGAAGGTCTGGTTTCTTCCACTTTTTTTATTAACTCCCTCATTTGAGGGGTGTAAGCCATGTTCACTCCTCCTTCGTCGTATATAATCTCCATGCTTAAAAGTCAAAAGGAGTATTTAAATATAAGGTATTTATAAACCTACTCCATCTCCCTCTGATGGTACTGCTCTTTCAACTGCTCAGTATCTGCTTTCATTAGCTTTTCCAATTCTTGGTCCCATTCATCCCTTTCTATTTCACTTATTCGTTCTTCTAAATGAGCAGCAGCAGGCATCAAGTAGCGGGCTTGTAACCGTCGGGCTAAAATGGCTGCCTGATAATGGACAATATTTACCGGGCAGCGGGAAACACATAAGCCACACATCAAACAGTCAAAAGATTCTATTGCCGCCTTAGTAAAATCGCCCCTTTGCAGATAAGCTATATACTGCATTACATCTAAATCCTGAGGGCAAACCTTGGTACAGGAATTGCAACCCAAACATTTGAATACCTCCGGATAAAGTGCGGCAAAATCTGCTACTGAAGGTTTAAGGTCTTCCAACGAATATACAGCCTTGCGTGCCGGGTAAAAAGGAATTTGTGCCAGGTACATCTCCGGTTCTACCTTAGTTTGGCAGGCCAACCCCACATAAAGTTCATGCCCGCCTCCCAATCGGTATACAGTAGAGCAGGCTCCGCAAAAACCCGCTCTACATCCACAACCCCGTTTCAGTACGTAACCAGCTTGCTCCATGGCATCCATGATGGTTAAAGAATCGGGGACCGCATATTTTTTGCCCATAATATAGACATCGACCAGATTCACTTCTTCCATTAACTATACCTCCCGTCTTATTCCTCAGGTGGTGCAGGGATAAAACCTTTATCCATCATGACTTGGGTCAGGTCCTGGGCTCGTTTGATGGTTTCTTCCGACCTGCGGTACACTTCGTCCCGGGAAAGCTCTTTGCGGGCCACTCCCTCTTCGATGGCTTTCATAGCAGTAGCAGTGGCTACCCGGGGGAACACTTCCCAGTCGCTCATGTTGGGAATAATCTTTTCCGGATCCAGCTTATCTCCCGCCGCGCAGCGGGCCAACTCTTCCGCAGCGGCAATGCACATGTCGTCGCTGATGCTCTTGGCCTGCACTTCCAATACTCCCCGGAAAATAGCGGGGAACCCTAACGAATTGTTTACCTGGTTGGGAAAATCCGAACGTCCAGTAGCCACTATCCGGGCTCCGGCATCCTGGGCGTCCCAGGGCCAGATCTCCGGTATGGGATTGGCACAGGCAAAGACAATGGCATCCTTGGCCATTCCTTCAATCCATTCTTTTTGAATAGTGTCAGGTCCCGGCTTGGATAGGCCAATGGTTACATCGGCGCCCTTCATGGCTTCTTCGGGGCCTCCGGTTAGACCGTCCCCGTTAGTTTTTTGAGCCAAGCGCCATTTTTCCGGATTGGATTCTTGCAGCTCGGTACGGCCCGGATGCAGAAGACCACCGCTGTCGGTCATATACAACTTCTGGGGATCCACTCCGGCAGACAGCAGCAGCCGGGAAGTGCATATATTGGCAGCACCGGCTCCAATCATGGCTATGCGTACCTCTCCGATCTTTTTGCCCACAATTTCCAGTGCGTTGAATAACCCTGCTAAGGTCACCAGGGCAGTGCCCTGTTGGTCATCATGCCACACGGGTATTTCACATTCTTCCCGCAAACGGTCCAGGACATAGAAACACTTGGGGCTGGCTATGTCTTCCAGGTTGACAGCGCCAAAGGAAGGCTGGAGCATCTTGACAAAGTTAATAAGCTCGTCAGCATCTTTGGTGTCCACGCATACAGGAAAGGCATCCACTCCCCCTAAGTATTTAAAGAGCAGGGCTTTGCCTTCCATCACCGGCATGCTGGCTTCCGCTCCTATGTCCCCCAACCCCAACACCCGGGTGCCGTCGGAAACTACCGCCGCAAAGTTGGCTTTGTTGGTGTATTCATAAACCAGTTCTTTATCCTGGGCTATGGCCTTACAGGGTTCGGCTACTCCAGGAGTATACCAGATGGCAAAATCGTCATACCCCCGGACACAGGATTTCAGGGCTACTTCCACTTTGCCCTGGTAATAGGGATGCAGCTTCATGGCGTCTTGACCAGGCTTCTTGGCTTTCTCCAGCATCTCATCTTTTTTGCTCTTATCCGCCATGGAAATACCTCCTTGTTTTGGGGTTTCCCCAGTATTAGTTTCTCTTAAGTTCTTGCTTCCGGTGGTTTGCTCTAAAGAAATACGGCTATCTCTTTGCGTATTGCAAGCGCCCCTGTTCGTAAAGGTCGTTGCCGTGGGCGTCATTAATGACCGTAACCGGAAAGTCTTCTACTTCCATCAGCCGGATGGCTTCCGGTCCCAGCTCTTCGTAAGCTACAATTTCCACCCGCTTGATGGCCTGGGAAAGAAGCGCACCCGCTCCCCCAACTGCAGCTAAATATACTCCCCGGTACTCCTGCAGGGCTTCCTTTACCGCCTGATTCCGGCTGCCCTTGCCTATACAGCCTTTCATGCCCCGGGCCAACATCTGGGGAGTGTAGGCATCCATCCTGCCGCTGGTAGTAGGACCCGCCGAGCCAATGACCTGGCCGGGCTTAGCAGGAGTAGGGCCTACGTAATAAATGATCTGGCCGGTAATATCCAAGGGCAGGGGTTCCCCCTTTTCCATCAGCTCCACCAGCTTCTTGTGAGCCGCATCCCGAGCACTGTATATGATGCCGTTTAGCAGCAGGGTGTCTCCCGCCTGTAGTTCCAGCACCTTTTCATCATCCAGGGGCGGGGTGATCCTCTTCGGTTCCATTCCGCTCACCTCCCGTTAGTTTCTTACAGTTTGATTTCCACATGCCTGCTGGCATGGCAGTTAATGTTTACCGCCGCCGGCATGCTGGCTATGTGCGAGGGAAATGCTTCTAGATGCACCGCCAGGGCTGTGATCCTACCTCCAAATCCTTGAGGGCCAATACCCAGCTGGTTGATCTCCTGCAGCAACCGTTCCTCCAGCTCAGCGTAAAAAGGATCGGGATTAGACTGCCCCAACGGGCGCAGTAAAGCCTTCTTGGCCTGCACAGCTACCTTGTCAAAGGTTCCCCCTATTCCTACTCCCACTACAATAGGGGGACAGGGATTGGGACCGGATTCCTTTACATGGTTGACTACAAAATTCACCAGTCCTTCTACTCCATCCGCAGGCTTCAGCATTTTTACCGCACTCATATTCTCGCTGCCCCCACCCTTGGGAGCAAAGTGAATAACCACCTCATCCCCGGGAACTACCTCCGTGTGTATCACCGCCGGGGTATTATCACCCGTGTTTTCCCTCCGCAGGGGATCCTTCACAATGGATTTCCTTAAATAACCCTCCTGATAACCCTGGCGCACTCCTTCGTTTATGGCTTCCTCCAGGCTGGCTCCTTTCAAATGAACCTCCTGGCCCCATTCCACAAAAAACACCGCAAAACCAGTATCCTGACAAATAGGTATTCCCTTCTCCCCGGCCAGCTCTGCATTTCTCAGCAGCTGCTCCAAAGCCTCCCGGCCAGTGGGAGATTCTTCTCGCTGATAGGAGTTCCGCAGCGCTTCCACTACATCATCACCCAAATACAAGTTTGCCCGCTCACAAGCCTCCGCCACTTTATCGGTAATCTGCCGGGCATCAAGTTCTCGCATGTTTATCTCTCCTTATTGCTAGTAAGTCTAAAAAAATCTTTAAGCAAACCTACGCACACTATATTGTACTCCAATTGTTGCCATTATTTATTCCATAAAACTATAAAATGTTCTGCAAATAATAATTTTAATCAAATAAAATATAAGCTATTGCTCCAGCTAAAA
>CAZXDQ010000039.1:0-8585 GCA_964639405.1 uncultured Syntrophomonadaceae bacterium
TCCGTATGATTGTAATTTTAGGTGGAACTACTGAAGCCAGGAAACTCGGTATCAAGCTGCGGCAAAAAGGGATAAAGGCGGTAATTTCAGTGGTAACTGAGTACGGGGGTGGTTTGGCAGCAGAGTGGAACTCCCGGGTGGAGGTGGGTAGTAAAGATACGGAGGGAATTAGTAAATTACTGGAAGAGACAGGAGCAGTTTTCCTGGTAGATGCTACTCATCCCTGTGCCTGGAAAGCCAGCATAAATGCCATGGAGGCAGCCAGGAAAGTTGGCATCACCTATTTGAGGCTGGAAAGGGAAAGGGAAAGCATTCCCTATGATCCGCTTATTCGTGGGATAGATAGGTTGGAAGAACTGCCTGGAATCTTTAGTGAAGTCGGGAAGGGTGCAGTAATTTTTAGTACTTTGGGCAGCAGTAATTTAAAGCATTTAGTAAAGTGGACCCGGGATGCAGGGAACCGGTTAATAGCTCGGGTCATGCCCTTGAGTTCTGTAATAGAAAGTTGTGAAGAGATAGGAATGAAGTCCGAGGATTTGCTAGCTTATTCCAGTCCAGGCAGTCGTTATTTCAACCGGTGCTTGTTTTTTGAATGGGGAGTTAACATGGTGCTGCTTAAAGAAAGTGGTAGGGAAGGGGGGCAAAGCGAAAAGATTGCTGCTGCCCTGGACGCCGGCTGTGAAGCAGTAGTTTGGCGCAGGCCCCAGTTGGAGTATCCTTACAGTTTTAGCAGTGTAGAAAGAACAATTGCTTACCTGGTCGAGGCTTTAAAGCAATAGATAAAGCAAAATTTCCAAATTTATCCGGAGGTGGGGAAATGAAAGAAGCGGTTATAGTGCTGGGACACGGTAGTCGCAGGGAAGAAGCCAACGATGAAGTAAGAGAAATGGCTAAATTATTGGGGGAGAGTATAAGGGAGATACCCTGTAAAGCAGCTTTTTTGTCTTTTGGCAGCCCCGATCTGGAGGCAATTACCGAGGAACTGTTCCGGGAAGGGGTTAAGCGGGTATATGTTGCCCCGTTCTTTTTGGTAACGGGCAATCACATAAAGGAGGATATTCCCCGGGAAATATCTCGGCAGCAGGAGAGACACCCAGAGATGGATTTCAATTTAATTTCTCACCTGGGCCCCCATCCCCAGTTGGCTGGTCTGATTTCTGAGAAGATTAAGGAAGCGAGGAACACCGCATGAACACCTACTGGAATCCTCAACAAATAGAAGCAAACAGCATGGAAATAGTAGAAGCTCATTTGCATGAATATTACGGAAGTCCTCGGGAAAAGTGGATAGCCAAAAGGGTGGTCCACGCTACGGCAGATCCATCCCTGGCAGCTAAACTGGTATTTAATTGGGGAGACTTTTGTTCTCGCCTTCCTTTTCTCAGGGAAAGGGGTATTTCTGTGTATACCGATGTCCACATGCTTAGATGCGGAGTAAGTCTTAAGGGGAAAGCATCATACCCCCTTGAAGTTAATTGTTTTATTGATTACCCGGAAGTCAAAGCAATGGCGGCGCGCAAACAAATAACCAGGGCTGCGGCTGCTATGTATTGGACAGGACGAGACTTGGATAATTCTCTGCTGGCGATAGGCAATTCACCTACTGCTCTCTTGGCGGTCCTGGATATAATAGAGCAGGAACAGATTCAACCGGCAATGATAATAGGTGCTCCGGTAGGATTTGTGGGGGCAGAAGAATCTAAGACCCTGCTGGCCCAGCGGAAAAATCCTCCTTATGTTGCCTTGCTGGGAAAACGGGGCGGCTCGCCGGTGGCTGCAGCTATTGTTAACGCATTGCTTAGTTTAGAGGAGGGAGAAGAGTAAGTTGGAAGGTTTTATACTGGTGGTAGGAGGAAGCAGTAGCGGCAAGAGTGAATACGCTGAAGAAAGGGCGGAAGAAATCAGGCGAGGAGAGGGAGGGGGATTGGTTTATTTAGCAACAGGGGTGGTTACCGATGATGAGTTTGCGGATAGAGTGGAACAACACCGGAAGCGAAGGCCGGAAGAGTGGCTTACGGTAGAAGAACCTTACGAGCTACATCAAGCTTTAAGCCGGGTATCTAAGGAATACCATCACCTTTTGCTAGAAGGGATGGGAAGTTGGGTTTCCAACATTATCCTGGCCACTTCCTCCCCAAACTCTAACCTCAGTAAATCTTCCGTGGAGGAAACAGTGAGAGAAAAGCTGGTTCTCTTTTTGGAAGCTTGTAAACAGTGGAAAGGTACCGGATTGGTAGTGGCTGACGAAGTAGGTATGGGGGTAGTTCCGCCTTCTTCCCAGGGACGTATTTTCCGGGATTTGAATGGGAAAGTTAACCGTATCCTGGCGGAGATAGCCCAAGAAGTGGTCCAGGTAACTTGCGGGCTTCCTCTGACTATAAAAAAAGACTATTCTTTTCCGAAAGAAGGGGAGTACGGCAGGGAAACCCAACTGTAAAAACGGAGGTATGGTTTAATGGTGAATAAAACGGGGATTATGCTCCAGGGAACTTCTTCTCACGTAGGTAAAAGTTTATTAGCCACTGCCTTATGTAGAATTTTTTACCAGGAAGGCTATTCTACTGCTCCTTTTAAAGCGCAAAACATGGCTTTGAATTCTATGGTTACCCCTTGGGGGGAAGAGATGGGAAGAGCTCAAGGAGTGCAGGCGGAAGCGGCGGGGACTGTTCCCGATTCCTGCATGAACCCCATCCTGATAAAACCTAAAGGGGATATGGAAGCCCAGATAATAATCCAGGGTAAACCCCGGCAGGATATGTCGGCCAGGGATTACCGGGAAAATTTTTTGCCCCAGGGTAAACGAATAATTAAAGAAGCCATTGCCTCCTTAAAGGAAAGATATCAGGTGCTGGTGTTGGAGGGTGCAGGTAGCCCGGCGGAGATCAATTTAAAAGACGGTGATTTAGTAAATATGGCCACGGCTCGATGGTCTCAAGTGCCGGTGTTATTGGTGGCTGACATTGATAGGGGAGGGGTCTTTGCCTCTTTGGTGGGTACTTTGCAGCTGTTAGAGCCCTGGGAAAGGAAGCTGGTAAAGGGATTTATCATCAACAAATTCAGGGGAGATGTGGAGTTGTTAAAACCTGGCCTGAAGATGCTGGAAGAAAGGACCGGAAAGCCGGTTTTGGGAGTGGTTCCGTATCTTCACGCCCACGGCATCGAAGAAGAAGATTCCGTTTCTTTGCAGGAGAGTGATTGTTGGGGGCCGATAGATGCTTCCCTTAAAATAGCCGTGATTCAGCTTCCCCGCCTTTCTAATTTCACTGACTTGGACCCCTTGATTAAATTGCCGGACACTCGAGTTTTCCTGGTTAAACCCGGTAAAAGAATTGGGGAGGCGGATGCGGTAATAATTCCGGGAAGCAAAAACACCTTCCAAGACTTGAAGTATTTGAAAGAGCAGGGATACCCTGAGGAGATTGCTGACCTGGTCAAGCGGGGGAGTTACCTGATAGGAATTTGCGGTGGCTACCAAATGCTGGGGGAAGAATTAAAGGATCCCCAGGGCAGCGAAAATGGAGATACCGGTGAAGAAGATTTCCTGGTTGGCCTGGGATATTTGCCTCTGCGTACCACCTTCTCTCATGGCAAGAGCACCCATCAGGTAGAAGCAGAGCTTGAGGCTGCTGAGGGATGGCTAGCCCCTCTACAGGCTGCAATGGTGGAAGGTTATGAGATTCATGCGGGAAAAGTGGAGTTTACCAGGGAGCATCCTCCCCTTTTGACCATTATTCGGCGATCGGAGGATAGAGTCAGGATTCCCGACGGTGCTTCCACTGCCTGGGGAAAGGTTTGGGGGACGCACCTTCACGGTATTTTTCACAACCGCCAATTGCTCCTCGCTTTTGCCAATGCTCTACGTCAAAGTAAAGGGAAGAATCCTTTAGCTGAAAGGGATTTAAAGGATTCTTCCCGGGGGGCAAGCTATGACAGTTTGGCCCATCAGGTCCGTAGTTCCCTTGATATGGAAAGGCTTTATAAAATAATGGGGTTAGCGGAGACTTAAAAATGGAATCACTAGTGGTGGCTGCACTTTTTTTGGATATTCTGGGAGGAGATCCCCCCAGGATACCTCATCCAGTGGTAATGATAGGGTGGTTGGCAAATAGAGGGGAAGGGATGATCCGCAGGTTATTTCTTTCCTCCGGGGGACTAAAGGCAGCAGGAATAATGGCAGTAATAGTGTTGGCTGGAGGTAGCTACTTACTGGTAGCTGTTTTACTGGAATGGTGTTTTCATTTTTCTTACTACTTGGGGTGGGCAGCCAGCGTTTTGCTTATATATCAGGCTTTGGCAATAAAAAGTTTAGCCAGGCATGCACTTAAGGTGTTAGATGCTCTAAAAAAAGGGAATCTGGAAAGAGCCAGGCACCTGGTGGGATTAATAGTGGCCAGAGACACCCACCACCTCTCAGAAGAAGAAGTTTCCCGGGCGGCAGTGGAAAGCGTGGCAGAAAGCACCTTGGATGGTATTGTGGCGCCCTTATTTTATAGCTTTTTGGGTGGCCCCCCTTTAGTGTGGGCATACAAGGCACTGAATACTATGGATTCTATGTGGGGTTATAAGACACCTAGGTACCGGGATTTGGGTTGGGGGGCTGCTAAACTAGACGATGCGATAAATTTTATTCCTGCTCGGCTTATCGGGGTATTTTTTTTGTTTCTGGCTCCCTGGACCCGGGGAGGGTTAAAGAGGACAGCCCAAGCGATTTTTAGAGACGCTCCCCGGCACAATAGCCCCAACAGTGGCATTCCAGAAGCAGCAATGGCAGGAGCTTTGTCAGTGCAACTAGGGGGGACTAGCTTTTACGAAGGTAAGGCTTCTTCTAAAGTTTTGATGGGCTGGGGGAAGGAATTGGTTGGAAGCAATCATATATTAACGGCGGTAAAATTGATGTACGGGGTAACCTTTCTAACTGCAGCTGTGGGTGGATTGGTAGGCTGGTATTTTTTATGATTTGCAATATTTTTTTGAGGAGGGTGGCCGGGTGATTCAAGTATACACGGGTGAAGGTAAAGGGAAGACCACTGCGGCCTTGGGGTTGGCCCTAAGGGCTGCAGGTCAGGGATGTTCGGTACGGATAATCCAGTTTATGAAAGGAAATCGGTATACTGGTGAAATCGCTTCGGCTTACCGGCTGGGCATAGAAATTTTCCAGTGCGGGGAGAAGTGCTCCTGCCCGGAGGAGGTTTTTTCGGAAGGAAGCAAATGCAGTGGCCACCCGGAAAGCTGGAACAAAAAGGGCGGGAGGTCTACTTTAGACCAGGAATGCTTCAAAAAAGGATGGCGTTTAGCCCAAGAAACTATTCACGAGGAACAGCACCATTTACTCATCCTGGACGAGTTCATCTACGGGCTTAATTATGGTTGGATGGAGTTGGAGGTCCTTTTGAATTGGTTGGAAAAATTGCCTCCAGAACCGGAAGTGGTACTTACGGGTAGGAATGCCCCTGTGCCCTTGCAGGAAACAGCTCACCTGGTATCGGAAATAAATAAAGTCAAACATTACTTTGATTCCGGGATTAAAGCCCGCCAGGGCATAGAATATTAAAGACCAAAGAGAGGAAGAAAAACAGGAATGAGGAGCTTGTGGGTTGCTTTAAGTTTTCTTACTATTGCACCCTGGATAAATTCTGTCCGGGTGGATGAAAAAGAAATGTACCGTTCTCTGTATTTTTACCCGCTGGTAGGGATGTTGCTGGGGTTGGCTTTATTGGGACTGCGTTGGTTAGGTTTCCAATGGGAGCTGGGCATAGCTGGTAGCGCAGTAGTGGTAACCTGCTGGCTGATATTTACTGGGGGGCTCCATGCTGATGGTTTGATGGATTCCGCCGATGGACTCTTTAGTGGTAAAGAAAAAAAAGTGAAGCTGGAGATTATGAGGGACAGCAGGGTGGGCGCCATGGGCGTTATTGCCCTAATTGTGGTATTGGGGCTAAAAGTTTCTTTCCTGGAAGTTTTACCTTTGGAAAAAGCTTCAACAGGATTATTTTTAGTCCCTGCTGTGGCCCGCCTTTCCTTGGTGTGGGCCATTATAAATCATCCCTATGCCAGATCAGAACCGGGCTTGGGCAGATCTTTCGGAGAAAAGAAGGGGATAATGCCTTTTTTAGTGGGAGCGCTTTATTTACTTTTAATAGGGATAGGGGTAGGAGAAGGGCATTATACGATTTGGTTGCTGGCAGCTTTAGGGGGTTCTTTGTTGGTGGCAGGTTTAATCAGTGCTAGATTGGACGGCCACACGGGAGACACTTATGGATTCTTGTGTGAAGTCACCGAAGTAATAGCTCTAATGGGGTTGGTAGTGGGGGTGAAAGCCCTTGGAGGATAGCAAGTATTCCCCTGGAGCTAGGGGATTCCATAGAAGGGGAGCAGCTGCAGCGCCTGGAACCTGTGGTGAACTGGTCCAGGGAACTCAAAAAGGTATCCCCTTTCTGGTTACCTGTCCGGTAGACTGGTGGAGTGAGGTCGCAGTGGGGCAAAATGAGGGAACAGCTTCCCTCCCTGTTCCCAGCCGCAAAATGAAAGAAGCCGTAAGAGCGGTACAGCTTAAATATAATAACTGTAGGGACCCTTTTCCTTTGCTGTCCAAAACCAGCACTATTCCTTTAGGTAAGGGCATGTCCAGCAGCACGGCGGATATTGCTGCAGCATGCCTGGCTGCTTCTCGATACTGGGGACGAGAGATGAAAAGCGAAGAAATAATGGAAGTGGCTATATCTATTGAGCCCAGTGACGGCAACATGTTCTCCGGGATCCACCTCCTGGATCACCGCGGCGGTAGTTGGAGCGAATCCCTGGGAGATCCCCCTTCTCTGGGAATTTTGGTGATAGATCCGGGGGGGGAGGTGGATACTTTAGCGTTTAATTCTCGCTCCCAGCTGTTATCTCTTTATGGTCAAAAGGAACAGCAAACTTCCAAAGCTTTGCGGTTGGTTAGGGAAGGCATAAAAGAAAACGATGAGGAAAAAATAGGAAGAGGGGCCACTATTAGTGCTGAAAGTAATCAGGAGATTTTACCCAAAAAGGAATTGGGTCAGGTTTTTTATTATGCCCAAGAGATTAAGGCTTGGGGAGTCAATGTGGCTCACAGTGGAACAGTGCTGGGAATAATAATGCCTCCAGTTCAAGAGTTTTTGGAAGAAGCAGCTTTCTGGATTAGTTCTCGCCAGAAGCACTGGCAGTTATATGGTACTTTTCTGATACCGGGAGGAGTTCGATGAGCAACCAGTACTGGTTTGGAGAACAGCGTAATCAAGTTAAAAATGCCCAGGACCACGGCGGCGAACTTCAAAGGGCTTCTTTACAGTCGGGATTGCCTATCAGCCGGATTACGGATTTTAGCAGCAATCTTAACCCTTTAGGACCACCACCGGGGTTGCTGTCTTACCTTTGCCAAGGTATTAATAGCATCTCCTGTTATCCTGAGCCTCAAGCCCGGAGACTGAGGGATGCCATAGGAAAAAGAATGGGATTGTCTCCTAACCGGTTGGTTTTAGGCAACGGTGCCAACGACCTGCTGCATTTTTTGCTTTGTTGGAAAAAGCCATCCAAGGCCCTTATTCCTGTGCCTTCCTTTTCCGAATACTACCGCGCTGCCAGGCTGGCGGGAGCTCAGGTGGAGTACATTCCCCTTCCTCCCGGCCAGTCTCTTCCAGTAAAAGAAATGGGAGCAAATTTGGGGCGGGGAGATTGGTTGATTATAGGTAATCCCCAGAACCCAACCGGAGCCATGTTTGCCCGGCAGAAGCTTAAGTCCCTGGTCCATGAAGCCCGGAAACGGGGCGCCATGATCTTGTTGGATGAGAGTTTTTTGCCTTTAACTCAGCGGCAGGAGGAAAGTTTACAAAACGATGAAGAGGAGAATCTTTGGGTGGTGGTGTCTCTTACCAAGTGTTGGTCTTTACCCGGATTAAGATTAGGATATTTGGTGGGTCCGGAAGAAAAGGTTTTACCCCTGCAGCAGGAAGGAGACCCCTGGAGGGTAAACGCTTTAGCCCAACACGGAGGATTATTTTGTTTACAAGCCGGGGAACACTTACAAAAAGCCCGGGAGCTAATAGAAGAAGAAAAAAAGTACCTACGAAACCGATTAACCAGGGGAGGGCTTCTGCACGTCTTTGAGGGGGAAGCCAACTTTTTGTTGGTTAAGGTGGAAGTTCCCGGCTTTCAAGTAGAGGATTTGTACCATTACTTGCTGCAGCAGGGATTTTTAATTAGGAGGGGAGATAATTTTCAAGGTTTGGACGAAAAATACTTTAGGCTGGCAGTGAGAAAGCGTGAAGACAATCAGAAGTTAGTTGAGTGCTTGGAAGACTACTTGGACTTAAATTAAGCTTGGATTTAAATGAAGAAGGGAGAGTAATTTAATGAGCGAAGAAGTAAAACTTATGCAGGATTTAAAAAGGATTTTTCAAGAAATTGCCCCCTTAAACCAGAATGCAATGGAAAAGACCAGGGCTCGTATAGACGATCTGACCAAGCCTCCTGGAAGCTTGGGGAGAATGGAGGAGTTGTCAGTTAAACTGGCGGGAATATACGGCGATTTTTTCCCCACTGGCACCCGTAAGAGGGTGGTGGTTATG
>CAZXDQ010000039.1:8595-10141 GCA_964639405.1 uncultured Syntrophomonadaceae bacterium
TATGGCTGCCGATCACGGAGTAGCTAAGGAAGGGATTAGTGCTTTTCCTCAGGAAGTAACTCTCCAGATGTTGGCAAATTTTACTTCGGGAGGGGCAGCCATTAATGTTCTTGCCGAGATGCAGGGCGTAGAAGTGGAAGTGATAGATTTGGGGGTATCCCAAGAGGCAGATCTGCCCGGATTAAAAAAATGGAGAATAAAAGCGGGGACTAACAATTTTTGCCATGAGAAGGCTATGAGCAGGGAAGAATGCCTCAGGGCTATTATGGCAGGAATTAAATGTTCCCAGGATGCTTTTCAACAAGGAGTGAGGGTTTTATCTACCGGCGAAATGGGTATTGGTAATACTACTGCCAGCAGCGCAGTAATGGCAGCCTTCACCGGTTACCAGCCCTCGTTGGTAGTGGGAAGGGGAACTGGTCTGGACGATGAAGGAGTTTCTCATAAAGAAAAAGTGGTAACCCGAGCCTTGGAGCTGCATCAACCCAACCCGGCGGATCCCCTGGAGGTTTTGGCTGCTGTAGGGGGAGTAGAAATAGCTGGTCTCTGTGGGTTAATTTTGGGGGGCGCCCATCAAGGAATGCCGGTAGTGATAGACGGTTTTATTTCTACAGTAGCTGCATTGAGTGCAGTGAATTTGGCTCCTGCAGTAAAAGAGTATCTGCTGCCGTCCCATCTCTCGGAGGAGTCTGGACATGCTCTACTACTGGATTATTTGGAGTTGAAACCGTATTTAAACATGAATATGCGCCTGGGAGAAGGTACCGGGGCAGTTTTGGCTATGAACTTGCTGGAAGGAGCTGCTCGAATTACCGTGGAAATGGCTACTTTTTCAGGTGCCGGGATCAGTAAGGGGAGCAATAATTCTGAAGCTGTACTTCCGGCAGAGGAGGAATCTGGTGAAAATGGATATATATCTGGTTCGTCACGGGGAAACCACTGCCAATAAAGAGGGGCGATATAGAGGGTGGTCGGAAACCCCTTTAACGGAAGAAGGTTATCTCCAGGGGAAAAGGGTAGCAGAAGAACTGAGCAAGGTTAAAATACAGGGTATTTTTAGCAGTGATCTGTCCAGGGCTCGCGAAACTGCGGAATTTATCGCTTATTCCCAGGGAATGAAAATGCAAATCACCCCCCAACTGCGAGAGATAAATTTTGGAGTTTGGGAAGGGTTAAATTACCAGGAAGCTTATTTATCTTATAAAAAGGAGCTGGTTTCCTGGTATAATGATCCCTTTGGCAATTCTATTCCAGAAGGAGAGAGTTTGTCAGATGTTTACTGGAGGATACATAGTTTCCTAGAATCCTTGAGGGAGAAACGGGACTTTTATTGGGAGACCCCCTTAGTGATAGTATCCCACGGAGGTCTATTAAAAGTATGGCTTTTTTATGGGTTGGGAATGGAAAAAGATAAATTTTGGAATTTGATCGTAGACAATGCTTCTCTTAGCCTGGTCAGGCTAACGGGAAATGAACAGCAGGTGCTTTATTACAACCGCACCAGCCACCTTAAGCCTAAATTATAAAACCGGGTGTGGGGGTGGAA
>CAZXDQ010000040.1:0-740 GCA_964639405.1 uncultured Syntrophomonadaceae bacterium
TAATGCTTAAATAAATACTACCATAATTTTAATTGAGGGTAAAGACATCAACTGTAGTTTTATGCTGCCTTACGATAGAAATTCCAGGACTTTACCTGTCACAGATGAAGACGGAAACAAATATATAAACATAATCTGGTTGAATGCTTAAAGATAGTCCCGGCGTTATTCTATAAATTGGTAAAAATGAATCGGGAAGAGCATCCAGACCCTTCTGCTTAACTCACTGCCGGGGCTGGATGTTCTTTAATGGACAAAGAGCAAAACCCTCGGAAGATTTCACAACTCCGAGGGTTTTTCGATCTCAATGATAAGGAGGCGCCTCCCCATTCCCCATAGCGCTGAGTTGGCAGCAAGAAAGGCTAAAGAGGATTTATCCAACCGTAAGGAAATAGATAAAATAATTTCGCAATATTAAGCTGTAAGCCTAAGTCCATTCATAGGTGGAGCCGGGCTGCAATTCCACCACTTCTACCGCAGGAGCTTTTTCCTTAGCCAGTTCTTGGAAGTGATCCGCGTTTTGTTCCAGGATAGGGAAAGTTCCGTAATGCATGGGTATTACTACTTTTGGCTTAAGCAATTCCAGGGAGTAGGCAGCCTGCTCTGAATCCATGGTGAAGACGCTTCCGATGGGCAGCAGGGCCAGGTCGATTCCGTATATTTTACTGAATAACTCCATGGAGCTAAAAATCCCCGTATCTCCAGCATGATAAACCGTCTTCCCATCCTCTAGGGTAAGG
>CAZXDQ010000040.1:750-9981 GCA_964639405.1 uncultured Syntrophomonadaceae bacterium
GAATGAAAAGCCTGTACCATAGTAATTTTTATTCCAGCCACTTCTACGGTGCCGCCTACGTTCATGCCCAAACCATTAACTACCTGATCCTCCGGGACACCTTCTTCCTTCATCTTTCCGCCTATTTCCGGCTGCCCTACCAGGGTGGCACCGGTTTTTTTAAGTATAGCTGCAGCTTCTCCGGTATGGTCAAAATGATCGTGAGTGATTAAAATGACATCCGCTTTTTCTACTTCACCGGCCTTTTCCGGGTTGGAAGGGTTGTCATCGTACCAGGGGTCTATCAGCAGGGTCACCCCTTGGGAAGTAGTGATTTCAAAGGTGGCGTGCCCCAGCCACTTAACTTTATGGCTCATACATTATTCCCTCCTATCTCCTGTTATGCTTTTAACAATTATTTCTATATAAAAACCAAGACTCCTACCTTGTTCCAGGCAAATATTTGAGTTCCTTAATTGTCTTGATCTAAAGGATTAAATTTTTTATCCCCCAGTCCTTTACTGTTTTAATATGATTATCGTCGCTTCCTACAAAAAGCCAAATTTCACCCTCTAACCAAAGCATAAATTTGGACATTTGAATCGCATCAAGTGTCCTTAAATTATATTTATTCCCATACTGTAATAACAGTTTTTCATCACCTTTATATTTCATTTTGTATACATATATTTCCTTAATTTTATATTATTTGGTAGCAGTCCTAAGCCAAAATGCTCCAGATGGAATTTTTGAAAGCAACAACTGTTCATTATTGCACTGCCGCAGCAAAAATAGCTGAATACTGCTTTGTTAAGCTGTATTTTTCTGTTAGGTATCATGTGGTATAATTAAGTTCACAGCATAGGAAATATCATCACGGAGGGAGGAATTATCCATGAGCGCTGAGAGAAAAGAGTTGCATCAATTAATAGATAAGATACCGGAAAATGAATTGGAAACAGCCAAGCGATTTCTGGAGTTCTTGGCTATCTACGATCCTGTGATTTATAACTTATACACTACCCCATATGACGATGAACCCGTTTCCGAAAAAGAGGACGCAGAAACCAAAGAAGCCTGGCAGGAATACCTTCAAGGCAAAAGCTATTCTCTAAGCGAAGCTGAAAAGAAAATATTCGGGGAATGAACTGGAAAATAGAATTAAGCAATAACGCAGTAAAAGACCTGAAAAAGCTGGATAACCCCGTTAAAAAAAGAATATGGGAATATCTTAAAAACTTGGACCTACAAGACCCCTCTCACGAGATTAAGAAATTAAAAGGCAATAGCAACGAATACAGATTAAGGATAGGAGATTGGCGGATAAAATTCGTGTGCGATAGACCGCAGAGAATTTGCTTAATAACTCACATTAAACACCGACGTGATGTTTACGATTAATTTAATTACTCCACGTTCCAGTGCCGGGGGCAATTGCCCCCGGCAGGCACTTTCTATCTCAATATCCCCTTTACCTCACCCTCATAGCCGAACTTTTTCATCAACATATACAACGTTACGCGGTTTGACATAGTTATTGGAATGGGGTATAAGTAGGTTAAGTGGTGCAGAAAACAATTGTTGAGAGAGGAACTGGAAATATGAATTGGGCCGCATTTACATAAACTTTCAACTTTCATTTTTTTCTTTTAGAAATCTTTCTACCACATTGCTGATAAAAGGCGTAAAATCGTCAAGGTGCTCATTAATAATATTTAATATCTCTTCCGTGTTTACGTCATCATAAAGGTGAACAATCCTGTTGCGAAATGCAACCATCTTTTTATAAGTATCCTCCATACCGTGGGGGATCAACTCCTGCCGAGCTGCCGTGGAAATCAAATCTGCATATGTTTTAGGAACGCCCCAGCCTTCACGGGAGGCTATATGCGCACAAATGTCGAGCATTGCTTCTATACTTACCTGCAGCATTCTAAGGGCTGCATCTTCATTGATAACATCTGCTTTAAATTCATCTATTTCCATATCTTGAAATCTTTTAAGTTCACGGAGCTTCACTCGCATAAAATGCAGTTTCTGGCGGATTTTTTCTTTGTCCAGGGTCAAAGATATTCCTCCCTAAGACCGGCGTCATAGTCACGATAAATGCCCCTTAAATCCGGTTCAAAATCGCAGTAGCGCTTTATTACATATTCCTTGAAGTCAGCCAGGTGTATTTTGTCCCTGCAGTAAAGGAGGCGTCCGCTCTCTAAAACGCGCATCTGGAGGGTCAGCGGCACCTTTAATAGGTTAACCAGGCTGATATCTTCATTTTCACAAATATGCTGTAGTTCGGATAAAATCTCATATTCTTTTACATAATCCATGCTTAATTTAGAAAACGGCAGTACCGCGAAATCCACATCGGAAAATACTGTCTGGTATTCTGTCCGGTAGGAACCGTACAGGTAGAGGGCTGCCACGTCTCCCCGCTTCTCCATATAGCTGACGGCAGCATCGAGGTTTTCAGTGGGAATTTCAATCATATTAAGATTTCTGCTCTTCCTGACCATTTACCGCTCCCCAATCCAGGGAAACATTAGTATTTTCATTCCTGCTACCACTTTCAACAATCTCCTTCGAGATTCCTGCAAATTTATAAAAGGGTTGCATCACATATAGTAAATGGAATTTTATCCCCTGCCTGAATTCCCTCCTGAGGCAAAATTAGAAAATGAAATTTGAAAGGGGGCAAAATAGTTAGCTTTTTGGTAAAAAAGTAAAAATCAGCCTGTTAATTTCCATTAATAGCAGGAGATGTGATTTTTGTAACTTTACACGAACAATTGTTCAAGTTATAGTTAGGAAGAATTGTTCAATATAACTAACATTTTGTAGAAAGGAGGGTAGTTGTATTAATAAGTCCAAAGGTAGTAAAATTCAATTAAATTAAGAAGAGGGGTGCGTTAAATAAAATGGAAGTTAATTCTCTGGGTAGAAGCGAAATTAATGGGGATAAAAATGAAATGTCTTCCTTTTATGAACGAGAGTATGCAGGGGTGGGGACAGAAATAGAAAGGGAAGAGTATACAGAAAGCCCAGTAGACAGCTTCAGTGAAGATTGGGATTCTACAGAAACTGCGTCGGAAGCAGAAAAGAAAAAGGAACACATGTTTTCTAATCTAGCGGCTATGGTTCCATTTTACGACGAATCCGGAGGAAACTGCACCCGTTTATTGTACACCAATGGAAACATTCTGGAAGATAAGCGCAGCATCAAATGGATGATCGGGCGGGCGGCAAGACACCACGGAACCGAGCTCTACGCAATGCGGGAATCCTACGGCAAATACCTGGGCTGCTACTATGGAGTGCCCCTGCCTTTCACCAGTACCTTAGTATTAGTGCCCGTGCAATCGCGATTAATTTACGGGACCAACGACGGCGCCTGCGGTTACGTAAACGCCCGGGCAATTATTAATATTGAAAAGATCACGCCGGAAGAAGCAGAAAAGGCGCCGGAAACCATGGCAGAAGGACAGGTAGGTAGGGAAGAAAAAGGGGAGGATATTGCTGATGACTGGAAGGGGATCACCAGGAACAAGTACATAAAATTCCGCACTCAAATTCACCTGCGAGGGGGACATGTAATCTACAGCCTGCAGGTGCCCAAAACGGTAAAACGCAAATTTCGCCAGGCTCAGCTGGCTTACGAGCGCTATCGCACCATCCACCAGGACAATTTCGGTGTGGAAATGATCATGGAAGAAGAAGAGCAGGGATACTCCCCCCGAATCCAATTGGCCCGGGAAATAATCAAACTGTTGATAAAAGAAGAAGCTGACAATCGTCAGGACCTGTTATAAAATGTGGTAGATACGTATCAAGCAGTCAAACCCGAGATACAAGCCGGGGAGATGATTCCTTGCCGCTGCTGAGGTTGACCAGTCAAGGACTGGGAACATTAAGCCTTCACATACTGCACAGCTACTTCCAGTTGAGGGGAAGGAAAACACCCAAAACGGTGTGGTCAATGTTGCCAGAAAAGCGCCTGCTGGTGTTAGCTCCCCATCCCGATGATGAAACCATCGGGGCGGGGGGCACCCTGGCGGCAGCCAGAGACGTTGGCGCAGAAATCCACGTGGCAGTCATAACGGACGGCTGCAGAGCCGAACACCCCCATCTTACTGCAGAAGAAATTGCTCAACGGAGGCGGGAAGAAGTCAAACGAGCCACAGGACTGCTGGGGGCAGAGTTAAGTTTATGGGAAATAACTGACGGGGAGCTAGAGGTGGAACTCCCGGTGGAACCAATGAGCCAACTCCTCTTAGATTGGCAGCCAGATGCAGTGCTGCTGCCCTGCTTTTTGGATTACCATCCCGATCACGCTGCGGTTACCCGGCTCCTGGAGGCAGGAATAGCTGCTCTGCCAGAAAAATTAAGACCGCAAACCTTGTACCTTTATCAAGTACAAACCCCTCTGAGCGTCAGCAACATTGACCTGTTGGTAGATACTACTCCCTACGCTCCTGTCAAAGACAGCCTCCTGGAGTGTTATCAGCAGCCGGTGAACTTCTCTCTGCTGCAAAAAATGGAAACTCTATATCCTGGGCTGGGGAGATTCAGGGGCACTGCGGAGTGCTTTGCCCGCCTGGAACCTGCCTTATACTTTCAGGCTCATCATCGGTGGCAGCAAGAAAGAAGCACAAGGAAAAGAAAGCTGCCTGGTTGCTTGCCCCTCTTTTCTCCAGTAAACAAAGAGTACCGGCTACTGTGGGACTACTTTAAGGGTTATAAAGAAAAACAACGCTTGGCCAGGATAAGGCAGGAACTGATACAGGAATAGATAATTTAGGGGCAGCTCCGGCTGAAAAAGAAAAATTAATAAAAAAAGGAAGTAGGAGATAGAATCTTTACAGGCAAAAAAAAAGGCGATAAGCAATGGTTAATTAGCAATTACCAAGTTACCGCCTTATCCTATCTTATCCTATTCTATTTCTTTTCTATTTCTTCCTCACTGCCTGCTTCCGGAAGTTCCACTAAGCGTTCCAGTTCACCGGTGTAGTCTTCAATCTCATCTAGCACTTGCTCTTCTTTCAAGAAAAGAACCCGCTTGCCCCACAGCTTCTTCTGGGCTGGTTTCAAAAACTGAACTCGGACTGCATTACCGGAAGCACGCTCAAAAGCTCGGGTTAAATCTATCTTGGTCCGGGGGTAGATTTTTATCTTCTGCTTGGTCACCGTTTGACCAGTTTTGGGGTCTACCACTTTAATGTGTTTCCGCCTGAGGAGTATCACTAAGATCAACAACAGGAGGAGCAGGAGTATAACCAGCCACCACCAGCCCAGCCCCTCTTCCTCAGGCTCCTCCACCACTTCGGCTTCCTCTTCTTCCTCCGGTAAGGTGACAATCAAATTCACCGAGTAATGGGGATCTTCCTGGGTAATTTGAAAACTGGTCAGGTATACGTCTTCTTCTCTCTCCGGATCCACTAAATAAAGTTGGTAGCTGCCAAACTCCACCTCTTCAAAAAAGAAGAAGCCGTTCCGGTCGGCAGTAGTTTCCAGGCCATTCATCAGTACCGTGGCGTTGGACAGGGGATTCCTCTCTTCATCCATTATCCGACCTTCTACTACCCCTGCAGTAGGATCTTCTTCCGGCAGCGGTTCCGGTTCTTCTTCGGGTTCAGGCTCTTCTTCCCGGGTCAAAAGTTCCTGGAGAGTTTTTTGGATCTCCTCTAAATAGGAGCCAAGACGGTCCAGCAATTCAGTAAAGGCTTCCCTAAAGTCTTCCTCTTCGGCGGGAGTTTCCTGGTCAGGGGAGGTTTCTCCATTTTCGGGAGAAGAGAAGGCGCTGGTTGGCTTGGAGTTAACTTCTCCGGTGAAGGAGAAGCATATCAGGAACACCAGCAGCATTACCAGAACCAGTTTACTTTTCATTATTAGCTTCCGGTCCAACTTTCCGCCCACGGCAAAACACCTCAATCTTTAAGAGGTTTCTGCTGATTCCTGGCTGTAGATGGTCGGAGTCGTTTCCTCTAAAAAAGAACTGGGTTTAAGTATATCCTCTTAGGTTTCTTTATTGCCAGGTTAAGTTAATAATCTTTTTCCATTTCACTTAAAGCATCTTGTGCTTCCTGGTTGTAAGGGAGCTTTTCTTTGAGACGGGAAATTAGGTCCTTGGCAGCTTCAGCCGCAGCTTCTTTTTTTACCTGGGCTTTTTCCACCGCTAGATCCTTAACTTCTTTACCCTTCTCTCCTATTTGTTCCCTGGTTTTTTTGCCGGAAGCTGGGGCTAATAAGATACCTGCTACCCCTCCAATCAAGGCGCCAACAATTACACCTGCCAAGAAATCACCTTTTCCTTCCATCTGGAAAACCTCCTTATAAATATTGATTTATAAAAATTGACTGTAGTTCAATTATACAAGGATTGCGGTAAATTGTAAAATATTTTTTGAATTTAAAAGTGCTGGGGGGCTGGGGTTCCAAATGAGAGGTTGCTCTCGGGACCAGTTTGTTTATTCTCCCTTCCGGGAACGGGCGGGAACTCCCACTGCAGTGCAGCGGGGAGGGATGTCGCGGGTGGCTACAGCCCCCGCGCCCAGGAATGCTTCCCGGCCTATCCGGCAACCTGGGATAACGGCGGCGTTCATCCCTATTTGGGACTCCCGCTCCAGCCTCACTTCCCCTCCCAGGTTAACGCCGGGGTTTACTGTAACCAGGGTCTCCAAAATGGTGTCGTGCCCCACGGTGCAGTTTTTGTTAAGGAGCACGTGGTCTTCTACCCGGGCTCCTGGTTCCACTATAGTTCCCGGAAAAACCATCACTCCTTCCCCCAGATGGGCATAGGAAGAAACTAGGGCCCGAGGATGGACCAGGGTGGCAAAGGAGTACTTCAATTCTTGGGCTCTCTCCGACAACCGGCGGCGCAGGTAGGGGGCGCCTACAGCGCACACCACATGCACAGGGGAAAAACCACCGGCGGACCATGGGCCCCGGGAGGGCGGTGCTTCTATCAGGCCGCCCAGGAGAGGATACCCCATAATCTGATCAATCCCCTGCCGGTAGGCTCCGTCGTCTAAAAAACCCAGCAAGTTCCAACGGGGGGCTTCCCGGTTTATATCCAAAACCAGTTGAAGGACCTCCCGTCCCAAGCCACCTGCCCCTATAATAACCAGGGGAGGGAGGTGATTAGCGTTCTGCTGCTCCCCCTTTTCCTTCTCCTGGGAGAAAAACTTAGGGGCGGCAGGAGAGCTCTCCCAAGTAGAGGGAGGATTAAAATTGCCCGAGGCCTCCTGTTTTCCGGGTAAACCGGAGCTATCACTTTCCCCTGCTGGCTCTGTAGCCGGGCGGGATATCTCATCGGGTCCCCCATCCCGGTAAATGCTGTCAGTGCGCAGAAGGGCCAGGGGGGTTTGCAGCAGGATATAGAGATCCAGGGCTAAGGACCAGTGGTCCACGTACCAGACATCCAGCTCAATGCGCTGAGGCCAGGTTAGGGCATTGCGCCCCCGGACCTGAGCCCAGCCGGTAATGCCCGGTTTGGTTAAAAGTCGTCGGCGCTGGAAACGGTTGTACCTCTCTACCTGGTATTGGAGGGTGGGGCGGGGCCCCACCAGGCTCATTTCTCCCCGAAAGACGTTGATAAGCTGTGGAAGCTCGTCCAGACTGGTCTTGCGAAGCCAGGCTCCTACCCGAGTAATCCGAGGGTCGTTCTCCTCTACCAAGTAGCCGGAACCCATTTTCTCGGCGTGGGTCACCATCGAACGGAATTTGTATATGAGAAAAGGGCGCTGGTCCTTCCCTATCCGCTCCTGGCGGTAAAAAACCGGGCCGGACGAATCCAGCTTAATGGCCACCGCCAGGAGGAGAAAAAGGGGTGAAAGCACAAGCAATCCCACCCCTGACCCCACTAAGTCCAGGATCCTCTTAACCGCTACCTGTAATCTTCTGCCCACAGCAACTACCTCCGCCTCATTTTTCAGCGCCGAATTTATTGCTCCTCTTTGCCAATTCTTGGTGGTCTTTTTTCTCCCAGTTGCCTTTCTATACTAGAATTTGGTTAATAAGTAAAGCAATTTGAATTCGTGAACTCTTACGCAAATTTCCAGTCCTTTGTTCAATTATCATTCTTCGCTACAGTTATCAGGATAATCAAACTCCCCGTGCCGTCCTGAGCCGCGCATAAAATTATCGGCTCCTTTTTCACTTTCTCCGCTCTCTATAACTTGCATCCCCAATTCAAACTCAATTTGCATAGCTTCATCTAACTCTTGGTTAAAACCCTCGTAAACCGCTTTACGGTCACTCAACATACAACCCTGGGGAAACTCACCCAAATAAGCAGCCAATTTTTCTGCTTCCTTTCTGGAAGAACCGCTTCCTACCACCCTATTAGCCAAACCCATACTTAACGCTTCTTGAGCGCCTACCGCCCTGCCAGTCAGAATTAAGTCCATGGCCCAACTAATTCCTATTAACCGGGGCAATCGTTGGGTCCCTCCGTCAATCAAAGGAACGCCAAAACGCCTGCAGAAAACTCCCAAAACCGCATCTTCTTCTACCACCCGCAGATCACACCAACAAGCTAACTCCAACCCGCCTGCCACTGCATAGCCTGAAATAGCGGCTATTACCGGTTTATTCAACTTCATCCTGGTGGGACCCATAGGACCGTCCTGACTCATATCCTTAGAGAGCCGATTGCCCTCGCCTTCACTTATTTTGGATACTGGATTCAAGTCGGCGCCTGCACAAAAAGTCCCTCCTTTCCCCCATAAGACTGCTACTTTTAGTCGTTGATCATTATCAAACTCCCTGAACGTTTCCGCTAGCAAGTCGGCTGTTTCTCTATCAACAGCGTTTTTGACTTCTGGGCGATTAATAATTACGGTTAATATTTGGTTTTTCTGTTCCGTTAAAACTTTACTCAATTTATTTCTCCTCCCTTAAAAAGGGGCGTTGGGAAAAAGAAAAAACCGAGGGGCTATCAGCAACTATACTATCCCTGGTATGAGTATGGCCATTCTAGCTTACCTGGACCGTTCATTAGAGCTTAAATTAATGGGACCACCGGAACAAATGGGAGAAAAATACCTGGATTTAATATTGTATTACCTGGAGGTGCAAGCTTAAACTATCGATGAACCACTGCCGGGAATACCAGGCGGTTGAAAGGACCGAAGGGGGAGGATTCCCAGCGATCTTGTTCCAAGGTGCTGAGGGCAGAGGGGAAGCTGAGAAGGATGTCCCCGGCTTTCAAACCTCTACCCTGGCGGGAAGCAATATCTCCTGCCAGACCGTGGAGGA
>CAZXDQ010000041.1:0-9917 GCA_964639405.1 uncultured Syntrophomonadaceae bacterium
GGCTGAGCCGTGCACTTGCTTTCGAGTTGACCCGTAACCAAGCCCTAACAACCTGATAGAGAATTGATAGACTGAGTAGTTACCTTTAATTTAATCTTTTTACCAGCAAGAACCCTTTTTACCCCTTTCCTTTTTTCTCCCGTTCCTTTTTCCTGAGTTCTACCCTTCTAATTTTTCCACTGATGGTCTTGGGAAGTTCTTTTACAAATTCAATTTCCCGGGGGTACTTATAGGCAGCGGTATTTTTCTTAACAAACTCCTGGATTTCCTTAGCCAATTCTTCGGAACCCTCATAGCCCCGAGACAAAATCACAAAAGCTTTCACCACTTCGCCCCTGGTTTCATGGGGGCTAGCCACCACGGCAGATTCAGCAACCGCAGGGTGTTCTACTAAGGCGCTCTCTACTTCAAAGGGCCCTATCCTGTAGCCAGAAGTGATTATTATATCATCGCTTCTCCCCATGAACCAGAAATACCCGTCTTCGTCCTTCATCGCCCGGTCCCCGGTCAAATACCAATCCCCCCGGAAAGAGGCATTGGTTTTTTCTTCGTCTTTCCAATACTCCTTGAATAAACCTACCGGTCTTTCCGGGCTTACTTTCACAGCTATATCACCTTCCTGGTTAATTCCCAGGGGATTAGCGTCCTCATCAATCACATCTACGTGGTAACCCGGAGCAGGCCTGCCCATAGATCCTTTCTTAACTTCCAGGCAGGGAAAAGTTCCCACCAGCAGACAGGTTTCCGTTTGACCATAACCGTCGCGGATGGTTATACCGGTATGTTTTTTCCATTCCTCGATAACTTCAGGATTCAAGGGCTCACCTGCTGCCACGCAGTGCCTCAAGTGTTTGAAGTTAAATTGGCTGAGATCTTCCTGGACAAAGACTCGGAATATGGTGGGAGGGCCACACATAGTGGTGATAGGATACTCTTCCAGCAGGTGCAGGTTTCTTTCTGGTCCAAACTTTCCGCCCCCTGGTTTATGGGCAAAAACCGTGGCGCCACAGTTCCAGGGACCAAACATACTGCTCCAGCCCGCTTTAGCCCAACCGGTATCTCCAATATTAAAGTGAACGTCATCGGGGGTAAGATCTAACCAGAATTTGCCAGTTATAGTGTGCCCCAGGGGATAAGAGACGTGGGAGTGAAGGGTCATTTTGGGATAACCCACTGTGCCGGAGGTAAAATAAATTATGGAGTTTTCTTCGGCTTTGGTGTTGGCAGCCTCGAAAGCGGAAGAAGCTCCTGCCATGGCCTCATCGTAGTGAACCCAGCCCTGGCGCTTTTCATCAATAACCATGAAAGTTTTCAAAGTCTCGCATCTGTGTTTTATGTTGTCGATTTTAGCTGCATTTTCGGCATTAGTTAGCACCCCTACCGTTTCTGAACGGTTGAATCGGTATTCAAAGTCGCTTTCACTGAGCATGGCAGTTCCGGGAGTTACTACCACCCCAGCTCTCAAACAACCCAGAAAAGCTACCCAGTACTGCCAGTCTCTAGAGAGGACTACTGCAAAAACATCGCCCCGGTTAACTCCGTTTTCTTTCAATACATTGGCAAATCGCTTCGTTTCTTCAGCAAGCTCGGAAAAGGTAAATTTTTTCTCGTTGCCCAGGTCATCCACCCACCAGAAAGCAGTCTTATCCGGGGTCTCCTCCGCCAGTTTATCAAACTGATCCCGCATCCAATTATAATACTCCGGACACTCCAACTTGAACTCCCGATAAGTCTTTTCGTAATCCTTCATATTGATTCCGCCCATAACGCAACCTCCTTCAATAAAATTATTAATTATGCCGGTCCTCCACTATCTAAGTTTCCACCCACAGGTAAACGAAGCTTACCAGAAAAACTAAAAGAATTACGAAAGAAGCGGATTGTCTCCCCACCGACAAGCCAGAAGCGTTTTTAGTAGCCACAAAGGCAGTCGGCAGGAGATATGCGGAAGCCAGAGCGGTAACTGCGTACAGGGGGTAATTTTCAATCCCTGCAGAAATAGCTGCCATACCTGGCATGGCAACCCAGAGGGGTACCAGGGCAAGTCCCAGGTTAGTGTAGATCCGACTAAAGTGAAGCTCCGCTCCCAGCCCTTTGCTGAAGGCCCACAACAGAATAGAAATGGTCAGATAAAACAAAAAAACTACAAAAATGCCGGTACCAAGGACCATTCCCTGGAGAATAAAGAGTTCTGCGGGGTTTAATCCCTCCGTCACGTAGGGCAAAAACATTATTGCTGAAAAACTGTAAATTGCTGCAGTAATAATAAAATTAAATTGACTGTAGCGAAAAGCCATTCCTTTCTCTTGCAATTCCCCATAGACCCGGCCATCTAACTGCAAAACCCTTAGCGCGGTGCGGAAAAAATACATTGCCTTACCTCCTGCCCCTACAAGTGAATTTACAAACAAAGGATTTACCATTATTATACTAAAATATCAGAATTGTGGCAAAAGCTTTTTTAGTTGAAATAATATTTTACTGTTTATCCAGGTAAAACAATTACCAGGTGCAGCGAGAAGGGAAGCCCCCTACTCACCACACCTGTTAAGTTGCGCAGCAAAGCTAATTTACCAGGGTTGTAAACCCCAAATCATGATGGCCAAGCAGACTATAACTACGATAATGGGGGCCAGAGTCCAGTTGTAGCGCCTGTCATCGTAATCTTCGCCCCAGCCGTGGATATAGTCAATCAACTTTTTCTCCTCGTCAGTAACCGCTTGCCTGGGGAAAGCATAGTTAAACAGCAGCGACAACACTATAGTAAGGGCAAAAGCCAGGGGCACCGTCACCAGAGCTCCAGACATACCGAGATCTGCCGTGGGCGGAACAGTACCGTCAGCGAAGCGACCTACCACCACCGCATCTATCACGTGGGGAGAAATTACTATATAATAAATGCCGCATACAATAGAGGAGATTAGAACTGCATATCGGTGGGTTTTCTTCCACCACACCCCCAGGAGCAACCCGGGCGTTATGGTAGTAGCCAGCATGCCGAAAGCCCACAAAATACTCACCACCAGGAACTCGGGAGGCCTGAAAGCTAGAAGTATCATGGCGATTCCACCTACAGCCATAGCTCCATAGCCTATCCTCATTTTTCTTCTGTCGTCCGCTCCCGGGGCTAGTATGTTCATCAGGTCGTTCCCCACCATTGCAGATATGGCCATCAGGTTGCCCGCAATGGTGGACAGACCACCTGCCACTGCGCCGGCCATTACGAAGGCCGCCACCCATTCGGGGTTGTAGAACATGTTCAACACCAGGATGATCTGGTCCGGGTCGGCAATGGTAATTCCTTCAGTCTGCTCAAAGAATACCCCGGTAAAACCGGTGGCGTAAGCAGCGGTGAACAAGAGTCCCAAGAAAAAGGCAAACCAGGGGGTGGCCATCCGGGCGTGGTACCTGGAACGGGAGGTGAAAACCCTCATAGCCAGGTGAGGAAGGGCCACCGGGCCGAATGAGAAAGCGGGGATTAAGGCGAAATACCAGCGCAGCCGGTTCCCTTCACCCATAAAAGGCTGCTCCAGGTCAAAGAAGTCGGGAGATACCTCCAGCATAGCGGGCACCAGATCGCCATACCCCAGATTGGGGATCCACCAGCCGGCTGACCCCAAGCCATGCATCACCGCACCAATAGGAACTACCATGGCTATAAGCATAACGGCGCACATAAAGGCCTGGTTAGCGGTAGCCCCGTACATTCCTCCTATGGTGATAAATACCACTGCCAGCACACCCGCAATAATTACGGCAAAGATAAATTCGATACCAAACATCAGGACAAAGGTATGGCCTAGCCCTACCATTTGTCCTAAAGCGTACATGACCATGGCCAGGCACATCCAGATAACCGCCAGCACAGTTACCTCTTTGCCGTAACGGCGAAGCATAAAGCTCGCCGGGGTGTAAGTCTGTATCCTCCTTAGGTAAACACCGTAGAAGAGGGTTATGAGGGGAATGGAAAGGCCCCACTGGGTCCAGAGGAAAACAAAGGGAGCATTCAAGCCCAGGATCAAACCGCTGACCCCCATGAAGGTAGCCAAGCTGGCCCAGGTAGCCACCATAGCCAAACCGTTAACCACCGGCCCGATAGTAAAACCGGCGGCATACAGATCGTCAGAAGATGCCGTCTGCTTTAGGGCCATAAAAGCCACCCCAAACAGGACCCCGAATAGGATAACCAGCCATAAGATCCCCAGCCACATGTTTTCCAGTACAAATAATACCTCTTCCATTTACTCTCCCCCCTTTTCTTCGGACCCCTTGGACAGCTCTGCCGATAATTCTTCCAGTTCTTGGTCAAACTTACTCGCCACTTTGGCGTATATATAGGTGGCAATAATCAATCCGATCCAGCCAAAGAAAAGCGTGATTGCATAATGAGTGGGGAATCCCAAGATGTAGCCAACTTTAAGATCGGGGAACAAAACGAAAATAAACACCGTGTAGACCATGGCAAAGAAAAGCAGAGCAAAAAGAATAGTGGACCAAAGCTCTTTTCTATATAGCCGATCCTTCTTTTCATCCCTACCCATAAGCTCTCAACTCCTTTCTCTTTTAATCAATCCAGCTTACAACCATCTCTCCCATTTCTAAATTGCCGCCTCCTCTCCTAACTCAACAGTTACCGACCTAGGAACAATTCACTACCTTCAAATGCGGCATTCCTCACCCCCTTTAAAGCCGGCGGGGTTTAACTGCCCAGACTGCAGATAGTTAATCGAATTTTCCGACTCTTTTTGCTCTAGTTGACCATTTCCTCTTGAGTAAGCAGGTTGAAGCCTGCCCCGTTGTACTGCCGGCTTCATAAATGTTAAGCCAACCCGAGAAAACTACCCACTTCGCAGAGCTTGTTATAAATATAACAAGCTCTGCGAAGGTAAATTAAACTACTTTCTATTACTCTTGCTACGAAAACTAGAGGATAATGGGGTGGTGAATATATTTTGGAAGGGGAATACTGGTGCAAACGGAGATGTCTTGAGCAACATCCTTTAACCAGTGCCAACGCTTTGGAGAAATACTTGCCAAAGAGAAAAATAGGGAGGTTGCCGGGATAGGGTTATCTTTCTACTGAATCGCTTAAACCGAACCTGTAAAACTTGAAATCCAAGTGGTGGACTTTTCAAAAGTTTTCCTTTTGTCTGTCATTTAATCATAAAAAGCCCTGTTTAGTCAAGCATATTTTTTAAAAAATGCTAAAAAATATGAAATATTTTATGGATAAGCCCCTATGCCCTGCTCCAGGGAAAAATCATTCCCGTTGTAAACCCAGCTCCCGCAGAAAGTTTACCTGGTCCTTCCAGTCCCGCCGGACTTTTACCCACAGATCCAAATATATCCTGGAGCCCAGAAGCAATTCCAACTCCTTCCGAGCGAGGGAGCCTGCTCTCTTTAATAAAGACCCCTGCTTGCCTATAATAATGCTTTTGTGGGATTCCTTTTCTACAAATACATTGGCGTAGACATCGATTAACTCCTGGCCGGGCCTCTTTTTCATTTGTTCTACATTAACTGCCACGGAAAAAGGCACCTCTTCCCGGGTTAATTCCAGAAGTTTCTCCCTAATTATTTCGCTAACCACCAGCTTCTCCGGCTGATCGGTAACCATATCCGGGGGGAAATACTGAGGTCCGGGAGGCAAACATTTTTCCAACTCTTCTGCCACCAACTCCAGGTTGCCGCCTTTTAGAGCAGAAACGGCAAAAGCACCTTCAAAGGAACCGAGCTGCCGGTAACTCTCTAAACGCCTTTCTATCTGATTGGGGCGCAGAAGATCTGCTTTATTTAGAATTAAAAAAACGGGAGCGGTTACTCCCTGCAGGTTATTAACCAAAAAGCGATCCCCACCCCCCGGTTGGCTGATACCATCTACCACCATCAGGATAGCATCGACCTCTTTCCAGGAATTCTGAGCGCTCCACAGCATAAAATCCCCCAGCTTATTTTGGGGACGTTGAATCCCGGGGGTATCCAAAAATATTATTTGGGAATGGTCACGGTTTAAAACCGCCTGGATGCGATTCCGGGTAGTCTGGGGTTTATCGGATACAATGGCTGCCTTAAAGCCTACCAGTGAATTGATAAGAGTTGATTTTCCCACATTAGGCCTGCCCGTTACAGCAACAAAACCGGATCTAAACATAGTGCCTCCTATACCATTATTTTGTAATTATGCTTTTAATAACTTCTATTTTCTTGTATCTTTTAATCATCCTTGTCTAGTAAATCTTCCTTATCTAGTAAATCTTCCTGGGGAGCCTCTTCTATGATACAAGGGTTTTCCCAGATTAATTGAAAAGGGAAAGATAGTTATTTAGCAAGGGAAATATTTAAGGACCAACTTCAGGATATGGTCATTAATCCTCATTTTACTCCTCGACACTCCAAATACCATAAGATATAATATTAACAAAATATGTTGGTGGAGGTGCCCTTGTTATGAGCCAGGATACCAACTCTTCTTCGGAGCAGGCAACCCAAGAAGGTGAGCAGCAACAGGAGCAGCAACAGGAGCAGCAGGAATGGAAGAGCAAAGGGAACCGAGCCCTGGTAATAAACATCATCTTCTTTATCATCTTGTTTGGCAGCATTTTTCTGATTCCCGTCACCGGGTTTGAAGTGGCTATAGGTGTAATTGCAATAGCCTTTGTGGCTTCTATCCTCTACATCTATCTGGTTTAGGGCAAGTGAAGCCCTGTTAAGTCTTATCCGGAAAAAGCAGATCTCCCTTACCAACCTTCGAACGGGTAAGGGAGGAATTCTTCCAGGTGGTAAGATTGCAGCTCTCCTTCCAGGCTGTAACAAAGGATCTGCAACTTGCTTGCCAGTTCCTTTATTACTTGAAGACAAGCACCGCAGGGGTACGGGGGAGTAGAGCCGGCTGAAACCACTGCCAATCTGGAAAAATGCCTTTCTCCTTGGGAAACGGCGGCAAATAGAGCCACCCGTTCCGCGCAAAGGGTGAGCCCTAGCGAAGCGTTCTCTATATTGGCTCCCCTGTAAATAATCTTCTGCTTTCCGGCCACCTCTAATGCCGCTCCCACCTTAAAGCCAGAGTAAGGAGCATAAGCGTTTTCCCTGGCCGAAGCCGCTTCTTGTATTAAGTTTCGATGCTCTGCTGGACAGCCTTCCATAGAGGAGGTTCCCTTTTTATGTGAATAATTTCCAATCCCTTTAAGCTTACCGCTCTACCGCCGAAAAGCAAAACTCTGCCCGGGTTATTGATACCCGGGCAGCTCCACATCCTCCGTCTTTTCCACTTCAAAGCCTATATCCCGCTGCTCTTCCCAGGAACTTTTGATAATATCCAGTCCGCTTTCCAGCAGTTCCGGATCCCCCACTGCTTTTATTTCTATAGGCATGGGGATCAGCTGGTCGTTAACTTTAATCAAGGTCCCAGCGCACCGGATGGAGGAAGTCGCGGTAAGCCTTTCTCCGCCTACAGCCACACCTTCTGCTCCCGATGAAAACAACTCGTTGACCACATCCCGCACATCCGTATCATGAATAATGGCTTCCGAGGTGGTTCCGTTTTCTTTATCGGATAGGGTGACCAGCACTCCTTCTCCACTCATTTCTTCAAAACCGGCTTCTACCCGCAAATCCCGGTTAGTTAGGCGCAGGTCATCGATCTCTTCGTTGAGGGATTGGATATGTTCCACCGGATTATAAGGCACCGTTAGGCTGGCTTCTCCCTCTTCCACCTCCACTTCTATAACCTGCTCTCTACCCGGGTTGTAAGCGGCAAAAACTTCGTCCAGGCGCTCTAATGTCGCCTCCCTTAAAAAATCCTCCGGCTCTACTCTCAAATTGTCGCCTTCGTCTATTTCTAAAGTAAGTCGCTGATTGTTCTCCGTCTCTTTAACGTTTTCGTCCTGGTTGATAACCTCCAAGGCCTGGTCTTCCACTGCAGCTTCATGCTCCCGCAGGATAGTTTCCTGGAGCCTTCTCCCCTCACTAATGATCAAGCCAATAAGGTCATCCTCCGGGGTAGCCATTTCAATTTCATAGTTAAATTCTGCCAAGGCTTCCCTTACGGCGGAGTTATCTTCTACTCCCAACTCTGCAGCAAAATCCCGATTTTGCTCCAATACATCTTTAGCCACTGCCACTTCTTTATCCCGTTGGTCCTCTTCTTCGTTATAGCGTTCGCTAACCAGGCGGTAAGTAGTTCCCATCATTAAAGTATTGGCTAGCAGTAACACCAACAACAGGGCAGCCAGGATTATACCTGCCTTTCCCCATCTTCCTCCCTGTGTAGAAGATGCCATTTTCTACGAAGCCTCCATTTAAAAAATAGTGGTTCAAGCTGCCATTAAGCTGCTAATTAGGTTTATGTATTGCTGACATCTGCTGGAATAAGAATTTATGAAGTAGAAGATCCGGTGTGTAAAAATATGTATTCTTTTGCGATTAATTATATCACAAGGGTAGAAAAGTTCAAACTACAGCCGGGCGAGTAAAGGTGGAAATAATACTATCAAGCCCACCAAAACTGCAAACAAGGCGCTTAATAGTACTGCTCCGGCGGCTACATCTTTGGCTATATGGGCCACCGGGTTAAACTCCCGGGTGGCTACGTCTACAGCTTTTTCTATTGCAGTATTAAGGACCTCTAGTATAATTACTAGAAACACTGCTGTCAACAAAAAAAGCATCTCTGTGAAAGCAACTTCCAGCCATAAGCCCAACAAAAGGACCATCAAACCTGCTACCAAGTGGATGCGCATATTTTTTTGGGTTTTTATACAGTAACCCAACCCGGAAAAAGCGTAACGGAAGCTATTAGGTAAACTTCTCATCAGAGCAGCCTCCTCCTCCGAAGACGGCGCTGCATTTCCCGTAAAAATTTCCTTTCCTGTAAACGCATGCGCATTTCTTCTTCCCAGGTACCGTGTTCCTGGCCAATCAAATGGAATAGCCCGTGGACAGTCAGTCTTTTTAATTCCTGGGAGGGAGCAATATTCCTCTCTAAAGCCTGCTCCAGGCACTTGCGCCAGGAAATATATATTTCGCCCAGGACAAAGTTTTTGGAAGTGTTCCGGCATTTCTCCAGTTCCAACCGGGGAAGGAAAGGAAAGCTCAAAACATCAGTAGCCCGAGGCTCTCCTCGGTAGTTGTAATTGAGGCGGCGCAACAGGGCATCGCCTCCCAGCACCAGCTCTATTTCTCCCCCCGTCATTCTTTCTATCAACAAAAATCTCCGGGTTATTTCCTTTAACTGTTTTTTCAACTTAGGAGTGATTTGCACTGTACCTGCAGCGTAGATTCTGACTTTCATCATTATTTCCTCCCCAGCTCCTTTTTTATTTCCCTTTCCGGATACTCAATCCGGTGGTGATATACGCTGGACAGGATATACACAAAGGTATCGCCAATTTTGTCCAGATCCTTTAGGGTCAGGTCACTTTCATCCAGCTGACCGTCGTTCAGCTTATCCTTTATCAGCTTTCTCACCATTCCTTCAATACGGCCTCCTACCGGCCTGGACAGGGAACGTACTCCCGCTTCCACGGCATCAGCTAACATAATAATGGCAGCTTCTTTGGTTTGAGGTAGAGGGCCTTCATAACGAAAACTTTCTTCCACTACGTCTTTCCTGCCTTCTTCCATAGCCTGCTGATAGAAAAACGAAATCTTGCTGGTGCCGTGGTGTTGTTTAATTATATCCACCAGCATCCCCGGAAGCCTCTCCTGGTGAGCTAATTCCACCCCATCTTTTACATGGGAGCTGATAATAAGGGCGCTCAAATTGGGGGAAAGCTTTTTGTGGGGATTCTCCCGGGAAAACTGATTTTCAGAGAAAAAGTAGGGACGGTTGATCTTCCCTAAGTCATGGTAGTAAGATCCCACCCTGGCCAAGAGCGGATCTGCCTCCACTTCCTCAGCTGCCGCTTCTGCGAGGTTGG
>CAZXDQ010000042.1:0-1372 GCA_964639405.1 uncultured Syntrophomonadaceae bacterium
CTGAATCTTTTCTTTTCCGAGGATTGGCAGAAAAAATGGGATTGGCCACTGATCAGATTCTCATACCCTTCCTATCCAAGTTTGCCCGGGTGATATTGGTGGCCCTGGCAGTCAGTGTAGTGGCAGAAGAAATGGGTTACAACGTGAATCAGTTTATCGCTGGCCTGGGGATTGGGGGGTTGGCCTTGGCCCTGGCTGCTCAACAGACCCTCTCCAATATTTTTGCCGGTTTCATGATCATCATCGACAAGTACTTCTCGGTGGGAGATTGGATCTATTCTCCCAGCGTGGAAGGGGTAGTGGAAGAAGTAAATTTCCGTACCACCAAAGTGCGGACTTTTGCCAAGTCACTGGTGACGGTCCCCAATGCTCAGTTGACCTCGGAAGCAGTGACTAACTGGAGTAAAATGCCCAAACGGCGGGTGGTGTTTCATCTGGGAGTCACCTATACTACCCCCCGGGAGAAACTCCAGCAGTGCGTAAATGATATCCGCGGCATGCTGGAAAACCACCCTGAAGTACATAAAGAAAAGATAATGGTTTTCTTTGAGCAGTTTAACGACAGCAGTTTGGACATTTTTATTTATTACTTTACTGTGCAAACTGATTGGGAAGAGCACTTGAGGGTCAAAGAGGATGTGAACTTTAAAATAATGGAGCTTTTGGAAAACCGAGGTGTTTCCGTAGCCTTTCCCAGCCGCAGCATCTATTTTGAAAACCAGCTGGGAGGCAATATTGCCGCCCACTGGGAGGCCCAGGGAAATACTGGAGAAACTGGCTCCGGGCATTCCCCCTTCCAGGAAGAATAACCAGCGTAAGAAATTTTGGAAGAATAAAGGGATTATAGGAGGTGACAGCGTGGATCTGGAACAGTTCACTTACAAGAGCAGAGAAGCTTTAGGAGAGGCTCAGGCGTTGGCGGCACAATACCGCCACCAGCAGGTGGAAAACGACCACCTGATGTTGGCCCTATTGAAGCAGGAGGATGGTGTAGCCCCCCGCCTTCTTTCAGAAGCTGGATTGGATCCCCAGGAGTTAACACAGAATCTGGAAAATATATTGGCTAAGAGACCTAAGGTTTACGCCGAAGGAGGAGCCCAGGAGAGAATTTACTTGAGTCCTTCCCTGGCCCGTCTTTTGGAACAGGCCAGAAAAGAAGCCACTGGATTGAAGGACGAGTTTGTTAGCGTAGAACACTTGCTGTTGGCTCTTCTGGAATCGGGAGAGGGAGAGGCTTTCCGACTCCTGCAGCGAGGAGGGTTGAGCAAAAATGATCTTTTGCAGGCCCTGCAGCATGTCCGCGGGCACCAGCGGGTCACCTCTCCAGACCCGGAGAGCACATACGAAGCCCTGGAGCGCTACGGAAAAGATC
>CAZXDQ010000042.1:1382-9865 GCA_964639405.1 uncultured Syntrophomonadaceae bacterium
AATGGCAGAACAGGGGCAGCTAGACCCCGTGATAGGGCGGGACGAGGAGATCCGCCGGGTGATCCAGGTCCTTTCCCGGAGGACCAAGAACAATCCGGTGCTAATCGGAGAACCGGGAGTGGGTAAAACTGCTGTAGCTGAAGGCTTGGCCCAAAGGATCGTCCGCCAGGATGTGCCCGACGGGTTGAAATCCCGGCGTATTTTTGCCCTGGATATGGGGGCCCTGGTAGCGGGGGCCAAATATCGAGGCGAATTTGAAGAAAGGCTAAAAGCGGTGCTGAAAGAGATCCAGGAATCCCAGGGGGAGATCATTCTCTTTATTGACGAGCTGCACACGGTGGTGGGAGCCGGAGCGGCTGAAGGTGCTATGGATGCCAGCAATTTGTTGAAGCCCATGCTGGCCAGAGGAGAGCTCCACTGCATCGGTGCTACTACCCTGGCGGAATACCGCAAAAACATTGAGAAGGATGCTGCCCTGGAGAGGCGCTTCCAACCGGTTATGATCTACGAACCCAGCCGGGAGGACGGAATATCTATTTTGCGAGGCTTGAAAGAGCGATATGAGGTGCATCACGGGGTGCGCATTAAAGATTCTGCCCTGGTGGCAGCGGTGAACTTGAGCCAGCGCTATATTACTGACCGGTTTCTCCCCGACAAAGCCATAGATCTGATTGATGAAGCGGCTGCCCTTATTCGCGCAGAGATCGACAGTATGCCGCTGGAGCTGGACGAAGTAACCCGCAGGAGCATCCAGCTCAAGACGGAAAGGGAAGCGCTGCGCCAGGAAGAGGACGAAGCTTCCCAGAAGAGGTTGGAACAAGTGGAAAGAGAGCTGGAAGAACTTGGTGAGGAGGAAAACCGTCTCCGTCAGCGCTGGGAAGAAGAGAAGCAGCTCATTGCCCAGGTGCGGAATCTCAAGGAACAGCTGGAAGAGGCCCGCCAGGAAATGGAGAGGGCGGAGAAGTACCAGGATCTTAACCGCCTGGCCGAGCTGAAATACGGTCGAATACCTGAACTGGAGAGGCAGTTGGAGGAGGAAGAAGATAAGCTTCACCAACAGGGAAGTTTGCGCTTACTCAAGGAAGAAGTAGACGAAGAAGACGTGGCTCAAGTAGTAAGTCGGTGGACTAACATACCGGTTAGCAAGTTACTGGAAGGAGAACGGCAGAAGATTCTGCAGCTGGAGGATAGGCTGCACCAAAGGGTGGTGGGCCAAGAAGAAGCGGTTCAAGCAGTAAGTGAAGCGGTACTGCGAGCTCGTTCCGGGGTTAAGGACCCCGAGCGTCCTATTGGATCCTTTATCTTCCTGGGTCCTACGGGGGTAGGTAAAACGGAATTAGCCCGTTCCCTGGCTCAATTACTCTTTGACGACGAAAAGGCTATGATCCGCTTAGATATGTCCGAATATATGGAGCGCCATTCGGTGGCCCGCCTTACCGGAGCTCCTCCCGGGTACGTGGGATACGAGGAAGGGGGACAGTTGACCAACGCGGTGCGCAGTCGTCCCTTCTCGGTAGTGCTTTTTGACGAAATAGAAAAAGCCCACCAGGATGTATTTAACAGCCTGCTGCAGATCCTGGACGACGGCAGGTTAACCGATTCTCAGGGGAGGACGGTGGATTTTCGCAACACCATCCTTATTATGACTTCCAACCTGGGAAGCGAACGTATAAATCGGGCAGGAGTGGCAGAAGGCACCGAATTTGAAGCTGCTCGGGAGGAAGTAATACAGCAGGTGCGCTCCTTTTTCCGCCCGGAGTTTATCAACCGGGTGGATGAAATACTGGTATTCCATCCCCTGCAGCAGGAACATCTGCAGAAGATCGTGAAGATCCAGCTGGAAAGATTGCAGGAACGCCTGGAGGAAAAGAGCCTGGAGTTAAAGTTGACGGAGGAAGCGGAAGAATATTTGGCCCGACGGGGTTATGATCCGGTTTACGGAGCCCGCCCCTTGAAGAGGGTAATTCAAAAAGAACTGGAAACCTCCTTGGCCCGCCGCCTGCTGGAAGGAAAAATCCAGGAGGGCCATCGGGTAAAGGTGGAAGTGGAAAACGGAGTTCTTACTTTTCATCAGTCAGAAGGAACCGTAACCGAAAGCTAGCTGCCCCTGGACAATCTGGCCATGGATAGATAACTGGTCCTAGATGTAATAGTTGTAAACTTAGCAATTCGATTGCCGATTCAATTTCGATTTCCGATTTACTGATGGTTTTTTCTTTGGAGGTGTCTTTAGATGGAAAGCTGGCCTGGGAACTCTACCGAAAGACGGGTAGGGTGGTTGTGCACTTATACCCCGGAAGAAATTATACAGGCGGCGGGTTTTACCCCCTATCGTCTGCTGCCCCTACCCGGCGAAAGGAGCGCTGATGATCTTTTTCCTCCCAACCTTTGCCCTTACGTAAGGCAGGTAGCCCAGGGGATAAAAAATGGCTACTACGGCAACCTGGAAGGGGTGGTAGTGGCCCATTCCTGCAATGCCATGATGCACCTTTATAACGTGCTTCAAGAAGAGGAGGACCCCTGGGTGTATCTGCTGGATGTTCCCCGCCATAAAGGAGAAGACGCCCAGCACTATTTTGCCAGGGAACTGGAAGGCATGGCGGAATATTTGGGTGAGAAAGGAAGGGAAGTAAACCAAGAGCGCTTAAAGGAGGCACTGCATCTTTACGGAAAAAGGGAACAACTGTGGCGCCCCTTGTTAAACGGTTGGTCTCCGGTGCTGCACGAGTATTTTCCTTTAGGATGGTACGGGTTGGCGGAAGAAGCTTCTATCACTTCTCCGGAGCAGTTCAACGAGAAGCTGGCCAGAATTCTTGAAATGGAAGAAGGGAACCAGCAGGGGGAAGGAGTGCAGGACAGCCCTACCCTTCTCTTAACCGGGGGGCTGCCTCCCCGGGGGTTGGTAGAACTTTTTTCGGAAACTGCCGATTACTTTTGGTACCCGGAAAACTGCGGGGGAGCCCGCTATCTATTGAGGAGGGTGCCTTCCCTTACCGCTGCAGAGGAGGCTGGCTCTGAAGGTGAAAGGGATGATCAAGGAAGCCCTCGGAGGCAGCTGCTAAAACAGCTGGCGGCCTCTTACCTGGAAAAACCCCCCTGTCCCCGGGTGTTTCACTATAGCTACCGGGAAGACTGGTACCGTCAGCTGCTGGAAGATGGGAAGGTAAAAGGGGTGGTTTACCACGACCTGATGTTCTGCGATATGAGCCATTACGATTATTTGCTGTTAAAGGACATTTTTAAAGAAAAGGAGGTTCCTTTTCTGCAGGTGGAAACGGAATTGGCTATGGAAAATTTAGGGCAGATAAAAACCCGCCTGGAGGCCTTTTTGGAACTGATTGAATAGGAGGGCAGCTATGCAGCCGCAAAAGATCTTTAAAGAAAAGCTGAAAGGAAATTTTGGAAGGAAAGTTTTTTCTTCTCCTTATACCTACCGGTTGGCCCGGGAACTATTTTTGCGGGGGGGAAACTTCAATTTTGAAGCCAAGAAAAAACTGATGGACATGGCTCTGCAACAGGCAGCGGAAGCTTATCAAGGCCAGCGCCCGGTAGTGTGGACCAGTGCTTTTTTCCCGGGAGAGCTGCTTTATTTTTTCGATCTGGTACCCTTTGCTCCCGAAGTGGCTTCTGCCACTGCGGCTTCTTTGGAGCTTGCCCCCTACCTGCTGCGCCATGCCGATGAGTTGGGCCTGTCTTCGGACAGCTGCTCATTTCACCGCTGCGCCGCGGCGGGAACTTCCCAGGAATATTTCCCCCTTCCCGATTTTTTAGCTGCCAGTTCCCACCTGTGTGACGGAGCTCCCCGCCTTTTCCAATACATGGCCCGCCGTTACCGCAGCCCCCTCTACCTGCTGGATGTTCCCGTTCGCACCGATGAAGAGGCAGAACACTATGTGGCCCGGCAGCTGGAAGGCATGGTCCGGAATCTGGAATCCCAGCAGGGAAAGAAGTTGACTGCTGAGAAAATAGAGGAAGTATTCCACTATGCCAATCAGGCCCGGGAATACCAGCTGGAAGTGGCTCGCCTGCGTCAGCAGGTTCCCTGCCCCTTAAACGGCGAAGAAGGGCTGGGTTTTGTGTACCTGTTGCTGATGGGAGAAGGACACCCCCGGACTCCGGAAATTTATCGAACTTTAGTCCAGGAATTACAGCAGCAAAGGAAAAATAACCATTTAACAGGAGCAAGTAAGGAAGAAGCAGCGAGAAGGGTAGAAAGGGGAATAGAAGGAAGTTTAGAAGGCAGTTTAGAAGGAAATTTAGAAGGAAGCCTTAATGGAAACCTTAAAGATGGGGCAGCAGAAGAGGAGGCTTACCGTTTAATATGGATGCACCTGCGGCCCTATCATTCTGCGGATATGATCCAGTATTTGGAGCAGGAGCTGAAAATGAAGATAGTGATGGAAGAGATGAATCTGGTTTACTGGCCTCCCCTGGATCCCTCCCAGCCTTTCCTGAGCCTGGCCCGCAAGGTATTGAGTCACCCCGGTCTGGGCCCCATCCGCCGCCGACTGGATGCGGTAGAGAAGATGGTGGAGGATCACCGGGCCCACGGAGTGGTACACTTTTCCCATTGGGGCTGCCGCCAGGCGGTAGGGGGCACCATGTACCTGCGAAAGCAGCTGGTTAACCGGGGGATACCCTTTTTAGCTGTGGACGGAGACTGCGTAGATCAGGGGAGTCTACCCTGGGGGCAGGTGCGCACCCGTTTGGACAGTTTTCAGGAAGTTTTGGAGCAGGCCCATGAATAGCCCAGGGCTAATAGGAGATTAACCAAATTATCGAACTAAATTAACGCTGGAGAAGATTTTGCAAGGGTAGCACCAACCGAGCAACGGTTAAGGGGAGGAATACTTTGGGAGATACTAACAGGGGAGAAGAAACTATCCCGGAGGAAAGCGCTCCTGCCGAGAGCTTTTTGCTAGAAGGGGAGACGGTAAAAGCCAGCCTGGGCCAGGGGAGTAAAGGGGACTGTTCGACCTCTTTACTGCAGCCTTTTACTGATAAAGTAATCCGGGGCGATGCTTTGGAGATAATGCCGCTGCTGCCGGAGGAGTCTGTAGATCTGGTATTTATGGATCCCCCTTATTTTTTGCAGCTGCCAGCCAAGGAATTAAAGAGGTGGAAAGCGGGCACTCCAGTAGAGGGAGTCAGCGATGGCTGGGATGCTTTTGCTTCTTTTGAGGAATACGATGGTTTTATGGAAAGTATCTTTTCGGAAGTCAGGAGGATCATGAAGCCAGCTGCCACCCTCTGGGTAATAGCTACTTATCACAGCATTTTTCGCCTGGGGACCTTACTGCAGGATCTGGGCTTTTGGATACTGAACGATGTCCACTGGGTTAAAACCAATCCCATGCCCAATTGGTTGGGAGTACGTTTCACCAACGCTACCGAAACTCTTATTTGGGCCACCCGGGAGCAGAATTCAAAGGGGTACACCTTCCACCGGGATCAGGCTAAGGAATTTGGCATTGGCAAGGTAGGTGCCAACGTATGGGTGCTTCCCCTGTGTTCCGGCAAGGAGAGGTTAAAGGATGAAAAAGGGAAAAGACTTCACAGCACCCAAAAGCCCCTGGAACTGCTCCGGCGGGTGCTGCTTACTTCTACTAACCCCGGGGATTTGGTGTTGGACCCCATGGCGGGAGTAGGTACTACCGGGGCTGCCGCTCAAGCCTTGGGGCGGAAGTTCCTCCTTATAGAAAAAGAACCCTTCTATGCGGAGAGAGCAGCTACCAGGCTTGCAGGGGGAGGGGAATTGACTTCTACGGGGAACTATCAAGGGGAAAAGGAAAAGATTGATCGTTATTTGCGAGGCGAATAGCGGCGCTTAAGCGATAGGTGGGAAGTAAGATACTTTTTAACTATGCAGTTTATCAATTCTCTATCAGGTTGCTATGGCATCGTTCCGGGTCAACTCGAAAGCAAGTGCACGGCTCAGCCTTTACCCCTTTCGCAGGCTACCCTCGACAGTCGCCGGCACTCAACTGATTAAAAAGATGCAGTGGTAGTACCGGCTCCGGGTCGAGGCGGCACTGAAACCAGGTGCCGGCCTGCTACCGGGCAAGGCTTCGCCGGCTACTTCTAGCTCTCGTTGACAGTCACTCCGCCATTAGCAACCTGACCATCTTCGCTTTTTAAAGGCCTGAGTAGTTTAGATATTTTTTAATCAAGGTTCCAGGGAGTGCTTACCCCAAAATTTAGGTATGATTTTATTATTCTAGGGGAGGGAAGAACGGATTGATAGATTTGCGGAGCGATACGGTGACCCGCCCTACGGAAGAAATGTATAGGGCCATGGTGGAAGCTGAAGTAGGGGACGATGTGTACGGGGAAGATCCCACGGTGCGAGAGCTAGAAGAAAAAGGTGCCGAACTGGTGGGCAAAGAAGCGGCGCTCTTTTTGCCCAGCGGTACAATGGGGAATCAAGTGGCTATACTGGCTCACACGTTTCGAGGAGATGAAGTCATTGCAGATGCTGCTTCCCATATTGCCGGTTATGAAGTGGGATCACCCGCTATGCTGGCGGGGGTGCAGCTGCGCACTGTCCCCAATCTGCTGGAAGGAGATACCGTGAATGAATTTAGCGCCTGCGTAAGGTCTCCGGATATCCATTTTCCCCCTCTCCGGCTTCTCTGCCTGGAAAACACCTTCAACCTGGGGGGCGGGACCGTGATGGAGCCGGAAGAAATGAAAAGAACCTGGGAGACCGCCCGGGAACAGGGAGTGTCGGTGCATTTGGATGGCGCCCGGATTTTCAATTCAGCAGTATCCCTTCAACGGGAAGTTACTGAATTTACCCACTGGTGTCATTCAATTATGTTTTGTCTTTCCAAGGGGCTCGCCGCACCGGTGGGTTCCCTGCTGGCGGGGGATGCTACTTTTATGGAAAAAGCCCGCCGTTACCGCAAGGCTCTGGGGGGCGGAATGCGCCAGGCAGGAGTGCTGGCTGCAGCAGGGCTGGTAGCCCTGGAGATGATACCCCGTTTAGAAGAAGATCACCAGCATGCTCGCTGGCTGGGGGAGCAATTGAGTTCTCTGAGGAATGCCCGGGTGGAGTTAGATCGGGTCCAGACCAACATGGTATACCTGGAATTGACTGACCTTGAGCCGGGGGTGGAAGAGATACTGGAAGAGTTGAAAAAAAGGGGAGTTTTGGCGGGAGCCAAAGGATCCCGCTTCCTGCGGCTAGTCACCCACCAGGACCTTTCCACTCACCAAATAGCACAAGCGGGAGAGATAGTAAAAAAGGTAGTGGAAGAAAAAGGAGCTTAGCTTAAAAAATTAGTTAATTCTCAGTCTATCAATTCTCTATCAGGTCTTGCAGGCTATAGTTCCTGGTTAACTCCAAAGCAAGTGCAAGGCTCAGTCTTTGCCCCTTGGCCGGCTACCCTCGGGAGTCACCGGTACTCAACTGATTAAAAAGAGGCAATGGTAGTACCGGCTCCGGGTGGAGGCGGCACGGAAACCAGGTGCCGGCCTGCTACCGGGCAAGGCTTCGCCGGCTACTTCTATCTCTCGTTCTCTCGTTGACAGTCACTCCGCCATTAGCAATCTGACTATCTTCGCTTTTTAACGGCCTGAATAGTTACCAAAGTTAATTTAAAGTCAAAAAAGTTAGCGTGTTTACCAGGCATCCTCAAGCCTCGCGCCATGCGTGATCTTCTAATTGGGAGGTTTCTGCTCTGACAAAATCTATATGTTCCTGCATGGATTTGCGCGCCTGTTCCGGGTTGCCTTCCACTACCGCTCTACAGATTTCCCGGTGCTGCTGTTGAAGCTTTTCCCGGTTCTCCAGCTTAGCAAACATTTTTTCCCTGCTTTTTTTCATGGTGTAAACCAGCAGATCGGATACGTTGCTCATCACGTTTAACAGCACCCGGTTTCCGGTAGCTTCGCAAAGGGAGACGTGAAAAGCGGCGTCGGCTTCTTCTCCAATATTACCTCTTTTTAAGTCTTCTTCCATGTTCACCAGGTGACTCTTTATCCGTTCTACTTGTTCTTCGGTAGCTCTTTCTGCGGCTAAGTAAGCGCTTTCGCCTTCCAGGATGCGTCGCAGTTCCAGGAGATCTAAAGCGGCGTCTCTTTCCAGGATCATCATCAGAGTAAGGGGTCGCACGGTTTCTTCGGCAGAGGAAACGGTACTGATGAAAGTGCCTTCTCCTGGCCTGCTCTCCAGGATACCCATCAATTCCAGGGCGCTGAAAGCTTCCCGGACCGAGGAGCGGCTTACCTTAAGCTGTTCTGCCAAATCCCGCTCCGACATCAGTTTATCCCCAGGCTTTAATTCTCCCTGGTTGATCAGCTGCTGCAGCTGATCCATAATTTCTACGTATAGTCGCTTGCGTTTAATCGGCTGAAACACCTTTTAACACATCTCCTAAGGATATATTGGTAAGATTGTATCGTATTAAGGGGGGTTTTTAAATACCCCGGAAAGAATTTGCTGGCAACCAACTTAAATTGTTTAATCGTTAAGTTTTTCA
>CAZXDQ010000043.1:0-9826 GCA_964639405.1 uncultured Syntrophomonadaceae bacterium
ACTGCAAGCACTCCGTTATAGCGCTTGATCAGCTTTTTGATCTCTACCAGCATGTAAATACCTCCTTCAATTCTTCCTCTGTATTTTTATAATACATGACCCTAAGAAGCCGGGAAAGTGATAAGAGTAATAAACACGGTATGACATTTGTCACCTTTATTTTGAGTGTGATAGGGGAGGGTTCTAGATTAAAAGTGAAGAGGCAGCCAGAAGATCGAATCTTTCTATTAGACAGATGATTCTCTTAGACAGATGATTCTCTCCCGGGAATGGGGAGAGGAATAATGCAGCGACAACGGGCGAAGAAGAGACAAGGAACTGTACTACGCACTGCGTGAGTATGGCTCAATTTTAAGGTTTGAAGGGAAAGAGGGGAATTGGAGATAAGAGACTTACACAAGGATAGAGTAAGGGAATTGAAGGGTATAATTCTATTTTGGGAGGTGAGGGGAAGGAAGAGTCCTTCTGTTAAAAGGTAGATAAAGGGGGAAGCTTCTCAGGTTTCAAACCCTTCCCCTCAAAAGGGCTGAGGGGGTTAAACATGACGCAAGAAGAAAAGTATAGTAGCTGGATGCTTAGGGAGTCAGGCAGAAATTAAGCTAGAGCTTCCTCTGAGGGGCAACCCAACGGGAAGAAAAAATTTCAGGCCAAGGAATCTTTTCTTCCAAGGAAATATTTTCTTTATCAGAAACTTTTTCTTCAGGGGAGGCTTTTTCGAAAGAAAATTCTTCTTGGATCAGGGTTATTCCCTGGGGCGTTCCCAATTCCTGCAGGCATTCACTGACGGAAAGGTGGCATCCGGGAAGGATTAACTCGGGGTGGAGGTCATCAAGGGGCACCAGCACAAACCATCGTTCAGCCAACAAAGGATGAGGAAGGGTAAGAAGAGGGGTATTCATGAGAATCCCCAGGTAGGCTAGCAAATCCAGGTCTAGATAGCGGGATTCTTTGGTTTCTTTTTGACGCCTACCCCTTTGCCTTTCTATATCTTTGGTAAGGTGCAAAAGCTGCATAGGAAATAGAGGGGTTTTTATTTCCAATACTGCGTTATAATAAGGGGGTTGAGGAGTGGAAACTCCTACCGGTTCTGTTTCATAGATAGGGGAGAGCCCAAGAACTTCTAAATCAGGGTTTTCCTCCAGCGCCAGAGCTGCTTGGTGCAGGTTGGAAAGCCGGTTTCCCAGGTTGGAGCCTAACCCCAGAAAAACGGTAAACATAAATAGCTGCCCCTTTCCTTGAAATAATTGTAATTCGGGCCGTTAAAAAGTGTAGATGGTCAGGTTGCTAATGGTGGAGTGACTGTCAACGAGTGATAGAAGTAGCCGGCGAAGCTTTGCCCGGTAGCAGGCCGGCACCTGGTTTCAATGCCCCCTCGACCCGGAGCTGGTACTAGCACTGCATCTTTTAATCAGTAAAGTGCCGGCGACTGTCGAGGGTAGCCGGTGAAGGGGCAAAGGCTGAGCCGTGCAATTGCTTTCGAGTTGACCCGGAAAGAAGCCATAGCGACCTGATAGAGAATTGCTAGACTAAGTAGTAACTAAGAGTTTAAAGTTAGCTTAAAATCCCTTGCTTCTGGTAATGGTTACCTTTACTCCATCACTAACCACTGGCAGGGGGGGGCGAGGTTTTTTCACCGTGACTTTAACCTGTTGCAAATTTTCTAGCTGGAGCAATTGTTGAGCCAGGTCTTCTGCCAGGGACTCTAGCAATTGATATTGACTGCCAGTCACCGTTTGTTTAATGATTGCTACTACTTCTCGATAATCAATGACTCTTCTCAAATCATCTTCACCAGAAGAATCCTGAAGATCACAGCCCAGTTCTACCGTGACCAGGAATTCTTGCCCCCGCTCCTGTTCCTCTGGAAGAACTCCGTGATAGGCATACAGAGAAAGGTTTTCTACAGTTACCCAGTCCAAAGTAATCACCTTCTTATCATAGCGTCAGTCATTCGTATAACCCTTTTCATTGCTTTGACGTCGTGGACCCGGACTATATCCACCCCTTTAGCAATGCCACAAGCTACGGTAGCGGCAGTCCCTTCTATTCTTTCCTCCAGGGGCAAATCCAGGACCTTTCCGATCATGGATTTACGGGAAGTACCCAGTAAAAGAGGATACCCTAAGGCTTTTATTTCCTCTAATCTTCTCATCACCTCCAGGTTGTGTTCTAGGTTTTTGCCAAAGCCAATACCGGGATCCAGAATAATATTCTCCGGGGATACTCCAGCAGCTAGCGCCATTTCCACGCTCTCCTGGAGATCTTCTCCTATTTCTCTTAGGAGGTCTTGATAGGCCGCCCTGGTGCGGTTGTGCATCAAACATACCGGGACTTGATAATCAGCTGCAACTCCCAGAATATCAGGATCTGCTTTCCCTCCCCACACGTCATTGATCATGTGGGCTCCTTCTTTCAAAGCTTTTTCTGCAGTGGAAGCCTTATAAGTATCAATGGAGATAGGTACCGTTAGCTTTTCCCTTAGCTCACGGATGACTGGTAGTACCCGGTCAGCTTCTTTTTCTGCAGAAATGGGAACAGCGCCTGGGCGGGTAGATTCTCCTCCCACATCGATTATTTCTGCTCCCTCTTCCTGCATGTCTAAAGCGTAGTTTACTGCTATCTCTATATTATGGAATTTCCCTCCGTCAGAAAAAGAATCGGGAGTAACGTTTAAAATGCCCATAGTGATGGTTTTATTTCTCCAGTCCAACTGATGAGGCCCCAACTCCAAGTAGGTGGGCTTTTCTTGACGTTGCTGGGAAAGTATTTCCCGGATGGTGTTTCCCAATTGAGGGAGCTGGAAGGGCTGCATTTGGAGTTTTCGGGCTACCTGACGGAGTTGTTTTTCCGTACCCATGAGCAAAGCACTGGTTTCTCGCTCGGGAAATGAAATTGCTTCCCGGGGAAGAGCAGCTTCTCCTCCCGTTGAGAGGGCTTCCTGCTTAAGGATGATGGCCATGCGCGCACTCAAACCCTCTATCTTGAGGAGAAAATGCTTTCCCTTGGGAGCCATCAGTTTTATTCCTCTGGAGTCCACTCCCATCTGGTGGAATTCATCCACCAATTCTTGGTAAGTAGGACGCTCAATAAGCCGGGTCCTTATAGACAAAAGCAAATCATCCCTTCTTAATAGTTATAGTTTTGCGGGTTACTAAGTTGCACCAAATTCACCGTCCTTTATTGATCAAAGAGAAAGCTTCTTCCCGGGATGCTGGATTTCGGCGGAAGAGTCCTCGTACTGCAGAAGTTACTGTGACAGAGCCGGGCTTGTTTATTCCCCGGATGCTCATACATAAGTGCTCCGCTTCTACTACTACCACCACTCCTTTAGGGGAAAGCATTTCCATAATTACGTCCGCAACCTGGGTGGTAAGCCTTTCCTGGAGCTGAGGTCGTCGGGCAACCGTTTCAATAACCCGTACCAATTTGCTCAACCCTACAATTTTACCTCCGGCCGGGAGATATCCCAGGTGGGCTTTTCCGTAAAAAGGAAGCAAGTGGTGCTCACACATGGAATAGAAGGAAACATCTCTGATCAGTACCATTTCGTCGTGTTCATCGGTCACAAAGTTTACATTAAGCCACTGCCGGGGATCTTGGTGCAGTCCATTGAAGACTTCGGAATACATCTTGGCTACCCGCGCGGGGGTGTCTACTAACCCCTCTCTGGTAGTATCTTCTCCTATTGCTTCCAGTATTAACCTTACCGCTTCTTGTATTTTGCTTTGGTCTACCATACCGTCACTACTCCTTCACATTAAGATTGATTAATCAATAACTTAAATAGGGGGGGAGAAAGAAAATTATTGCATGCAGCAGGGCATTGCTTAACACATTCCCCGTTCTCTGAAACAAAAGCCCTAACACCAGGGCAGTTCCGGGAGCCAGCACTATTAAGTTTAAGTAAGAATAGGGATACCCCAGTAAATGGGGAGAATGCAAATAAAAGAGGAAAAAGTGAAACATCCCCGCTAGTAGGGAGGTAGCCACCAAGCCCCAAAAGTTCCCCCATAGAGTGCTAAAAAGGATTTGCAAGTAACCTCTCCAAACCAATTCGTGGAATAAAGACGCCACCAGAAATACCAGCAAAAATTTAATTATTAATGCGAACCAGGAAATTCCTTCTACCCCTTTAACCAATTCAAAGGGAAGATGTAGAAAGAGAGCGGCAATTAACAGGGCCTGAAACAGTCCATTTTTCCAAGTGGAGTGGTGAATTCTTTTCCAGTAAAAAGGAATAGAAGAAAAACGGGAAGTGAGAATTATCACTGCTACCGCCAATGCGTATCCTATACCTGCATAGTACTGGGGCCAAGCTTCCACCAGGGTCACATGGAGGCTGAAAAAGGAAATTGCCAACGCCGCTATCGCCCGGAAAAAATCTGCAAGGGAAAGGTTAAAGCGAAAAGGAGGAAAGTGGTTACCATAGTTTAAGGTAATGGCCAGAGTAATCAGAATTAGGATTATGAAGGTCAAAAAGTAAATTATACCAGCAACCCACGGGGTATGGGTTTCTCCCTGATAATGCACTGGAGCAATTTTTTCCCCTTCCTGGTTGAAATAATATTGATAGAAGGAATTGCCTGAGGGCAAAAAAGACAAAGACACCCCTGCCCCTTCGAACACAGGAGGTTCTACGCTGTTTTCTATTGAGGGGAGGGGTTTTCTCCTTTCCGGGTTTTCTACTGGAGTGAAGGCCAGGTCATCTCCCCTTTGGAAGAGGAGTTGTTCTTCTTCCAGAGAAACGAACAATCCCTCCGCTTTTTCCGGAACATCTCCTGGAGAAAGGTGAAAGCTATTTTCACCCCAGAAGAGGGCCCCCTTCATTTTTTCCCCTGCGAAAGCCTTTGATACAGTTCCCCCCTGGTCAGAAAAGTGTATCCTGGTTCCATTAAGGGAAAGGCTCCATTTTTGATCGAATTCCCGAGTATCCTGCAGTTGGTACTCCGGCGGAGGATTTCCCAGGGCAGCGGGAAAGCTTAAAGCCAAAACAAATATAAAAATGAGAAGAAGCAATGCTGGAAGCACCAAACAAATAAGATGTAGGATGCGGTTGGGTGGGTGAACCTTCATGTATAGATTCTCCTATCTCTTGTCTTTCAGTCCCAGATAAAATAACCTTTGGATCCTGGAAAACGGAAGCCGGTGGCTAAACTTTCCAATTATATGATATTACATTAAGTTTCATTCTGTATTTTTCTGCCCTGGATCAGAAGCTATTATAATCAATATTTATATAAATTACTATAAACCTCATGGCTGTTGTTGACAAGGAAAGTTTAATCTTCGCCCTGTTATCCATTCGACTGTACTGCGATTTTTCCTCCCTGTTCCCCTCTCAAAGGAGGCTTGATTTATTTTGTATTTGTTTTTTTGCAGTGCCTCTGGTATATTGGGGTCTGGAGAGGTGAAGAACTTTGCTCTTAGCCATAGACGTAGGCAACACTCACATTATGCTGGGAGTTTTTGAAGGAGAAAATTTGAAGCTTTTTTGGAGGATATCTACTGCCTGGGAAAAGACGGAGGATGAACTGGGAGTAGTGATCAAGAACCTGTTTTATCAGAGCCGTATTTCTTCCCAAAATATTACGGCTATAGTCATTTCTTCGGTGGTTCCCCCTTTAATGTATTCTCTGGAAAAAATGTCGCAAAAGTATTTTGGGTTAAAGCCTTTGATGGTGGATCCCAACTTGAAATCCGGGATAGAAATCCACATAGATAACCCCAAGGAAGTGGGGGCTGATCGGATTGTAAATGCAGTCGCAGGCTACCGAAACTACGGGGGTCCTTTGATTATTGTGGATTTTGGCACTGCCACTACTTACTGTGCCATATCGGCGGAGGGCGCTTATTTGGGAGGAGCAATTGCTCCCGGGATAGGGATTTCTACCGAAGCCCTCTTTGCCAGAGCAGCCAAGCTTCCCCGAGTAGAGTTGGTAAAGCCGCCTCAAATTATTGGCAAAAATACCATCAATAGTATGCAATCGGGAATAATTTACGGATTTGTGGGCCAGGTAGACGGGATTGTTGCTAGAATGAGCCAACAATTTTCCCAAAAGCCTACCGTGGTCGCCACCGGGGGATTGGCAGAACTCATTTCCCAGGAGTCTCATACCGTCGACATTGTCAATAAACTTTTAACCTTAGAGGGCCTGAGGATAATATATGAATTAAACACCTAATTTTAATGACGTACCTTGTCAAACCATTGGGATATTTGACGATGCTGGTGGTATGTGGTATAAACTCTTTAAGAATCTATTCTGCCTTTCGGGCATAGAATAGTTTTATATTTAATGTTACTACAAGGCCTTTAAAAAGCTAAGATGGTCAGATTGCTAATGGCGGAGCGACCCGAAAGGAAACCATAGCCACCTGACAGCGAATTGCTAGACTGGGTACTTACTACTTTATAAATTGGTTTCAAAATAATAGAAGAATTAAAATAATAGGATTAAGCCCCCTAGCTTAACTACTAAAGGATGGAAAACTATGCGTAAAGTTTCAGTCGAGGCGTTAAAACCAGGAATGCGAGTAGGAAAGCCTCTTTACGGAATAGACGGACAGCTTTATCTTAACCGGGGAGTTGAGTTAAAGCCCGCTTATATAAAATATTTGAAAAAGCATAACTTTAATGAGATATACGTTATTGATGAGCGGATGAGCGATGTGGAAGTAGAGGAAGTAATAACTTCCCAGACCAAGCAAGAGGCTTTGAGGATCCTGAAAGATATTGTGAAGGATGGACAAAAAGACTCCATCGCTCGCACTTTAATGCTGTACCGGGAGGAGCTAAAGCATACTGTAGAAAAAATCATGCGGGAAGTACTGGACCAGGATAGCCTCATGGCTAATTTAACCGATATTTCTCAGCAGGATTACTACACCCTTAACCATTGCGTGAACGTCTGTGTGCTGTCATTGATAAACGGAGTGGCATTGGACTACAACACGAAAAAGCTGCGGGAACTGGGGATGGGAGCCATAATCCACGACTTGGGGAAGATGTGTATCCCCCATTATGTCTTAAATAAAAACGGTTCCCTGACCGAAGATGAATTTGGCCTCATCAAGGAGCACCCCAAATGGGGAGTGGAAGTGTTAAGCAACCAGTTTAAGCACAACTCCCGCTATCACGTTAAGGACATAGTTTATCAGCACCACGAAAGGGTTGATGGAAGCGGCTATCCTGAAGGGTTAACTGACCCCCAAATAAATGATTTGGCTAAAATTGTATCCATTGCGGATGTGTACGATGCTTTGATTTCTGATCGGCCTTATCGAAAAGCATTTAAGCCCCATGAAGCTGTGGAAATGCTCCATTCCACAGCTTACCAGTACGAGATGTCGCATTTGAATTCCTTTTTAAACCATGTGGCAGCTTTTCCAGTGGGAACTATGGTAAAACTTAACAATGGGTTCCTTGGACTGGTAATAGAAAATAAAGTGGGTCTTCCCTTGCGGCCTGTAATCAGATTAGTAAAGACTTCCCAAGGCGAGGAAATCTTGGATGATCTGGACTTGTCCCAGGAACTGGATTTGACCATAGTGGATGTGGTGGAAGAAGAGCAAGAAGAGAACCAGGAGCATTCAATAGAATGAATCTAGATGAAGCTATTGCCAACCGGAGAAGCGTTCGTTCTTTTTCTGCCAGGCCAGTTAACCAAGAGGACTTATGGGCAGTGTTGGAGGCTGCCAGGAAAGCCCCCTCGGCTACTAATCGGCAACCCTGGAGGCTTATACCTGTCTCCGATTCTGAAACCAAAGAGGTCATGTCCCGGAGTATTACCCAAAATTTTGTAACCCAGGCTCCAGTGGTTATAGTTTGTGGTTTAGACCGTAAAGCTTTTACCAGGGAAATGGTGGCTCCACGTATTGAGGAGTTGGTGGAAGTGGGGGTAATCCAAAGGGAAGTAGCAGATCTCCTCTATGTGAGGAAAATGCCGGAAAAGTGGCAGGAAGCGGCTATCCCTCCTTCCGCTTACCTGGAGATGGGAGCAGCTATTGAACACATGGCGTTGAAGGCTGCTAGTATGGGGTTGGGCACTTGCTGGATACGTATGTTTGAAGGAGAAAAACTGCATAAGAGCTTAGAACTTCCGGAAGAGATAGAAATAACGGCTCTATTGCCCCTCGGGTATCCTCAAACATTACCCCCAGCCCGTCCTCGCTTACCTATGGAGAGTATAATTGTCGATAATAATTGGAGAGAATAATTTTGGCCCATCCAATTATTTTTGAAGGAAACCATTAACCTGGCGGATTACTTTTAGCGACATGATGCAGGACCGTAAGATTTTCCCCTCTCTAGCTCTTAGTAACCGCTGGATAAGAGCAGGTGTAAGAGGTGGAAATATCTATCTTTTCTATCCCCACTTTTTCCAAGAGATGACAAAAAGCGCACACCTCGATAGTAGTAGGTTGACCGCACTTCTCACACGATCGCGAATCTACCTGAGTTTCGGAATCTTCGCCAGAAGCAAAGTGTTTTTTCCCTTCTCGCAGAAAGCCGTAGTAAAGCTGCTGCTTGGTGCCGGGGGATTGGTTCTCCAGGAAGTTTAAAGCGTTTTTATAATTAATGGAGCTGGCACCGGTAGCCATAGGGCATTCTTCTAAAAGGTAATCTATCCCTCGGATCACCGCATAGGAACCGGTTTCTTTTTCGGTTAACCGGTACAAGGGCTTGACTTTTTTAACCATTGAAGGATGGTTGCTGGGCATTACCGGGGATTGTCGGGCAAGGTATCCCGTTTGCCAATGGAGCAAGTTGCCTAACAAAGTGGCTGCTTCATCGTCCAGGTTGTGGCCGGTTGCCATTACCGGGAATTGATATTCCTGGGCAAAACGATTGAAAAGGTATCTTTTGAGCAGGCCGCAGGTGCCGCAGGGAGGCCGGCGAGATCGTTGGGCCAATTCTTTTATTCCCATACCGGTCAAACGGGTAATATCCAGGCTGTGGAGAGGAAGTTTTTCTTCCGAAGCGAATTTTTCGCACATCTCTTGGGAGTGGCTGGAATAATCCCCAATGCCCAGGTGTAAGTAAAGTCCGTGGGCTTCATATCCCAGGTCACGGAGAACTTTCCACAGCACCAAGCTGTCTTTGCCCCCGGATACTGCTACCAGAACTTGGTCCCGGAAGGTAAACATCTGGTGTTTTTTTATGCCCCGTTTCACCTGCTGGTGGAAGTACTCCTCGAAATGTTGAGCACAAAAACGGGCATTGTGCCGGGGAAGCTTTATTTGAGCTTTTCCTTTGCACTTGGTGCACTTCAAACATAATCACCCCTTTAACCTCCCGAAATAACGCTCCTGATAGAAACTTTATCTTCCTGGTCTATCCAGTCTTCGGGAGAAAGAAGTTCCTGGTTCCGGATAACGATTACGCTTTCAGGATTCAGTTGCAGTTTTTTAAGCAGTTGCTCTGCTTTCATTCCCCGCTCAAAATGGTACTCTTGGCGGGGAGAAGTTTCTATCTTTACCTTCATGCTTCAACCCCCTTACCTGGAAAAGGTGCCTGAGCTTCCCATAAGCATTATTTTTAATGGTTAAGATAAAGGGTAACAGTAACTTGTTGCTTCTGGTAAAATATCAGGTAATAAGAATGCAATTACCTTACCTGCTGCATAGAATGTTACTAAAAACCGCTTGTTTATGCAAACCGATGAAGGAAAAGCCATAAGAAAGAAGGGCTTTCTAGCTCAGTGGAAATAATTATCATTAGAAAGCAAAGATCCAGCACCGGCTTTCTACCGTTACTTGGGTCCAGGGGCAGCTGCCGGTCTCTTCTAGGACCTGGATTATGGAGTCTTTTGCTTAACGTACTCTT